>NZ_LNDC01000174.1 GCF_001870905.1 Geitlerinema sp. PCC 9228 | reverse complement strand
CAAAGTCAAAGCTGAGTCTATTCTGGTCATTACGGCAAGAGGACATGGATGTCGTCAAATGATGGTCATGGACAAATATGGTTTCCCCCGCGCTGGATATCAGCCCAAAAATCCTCCCAAAGAGTGGAAAACGGGAGATATTATTGTCCGTGTGGTCAAAGGCAAGCACCAAGGTCTTCGTTCGGCAAGGATCAAAACAGTCAGGTCTAAAGGCAGCTTTAGCCTGAGTAATGGAAAGATAGTCAGTGTCTCCCGTAATCACATCCAGCCAATCTTTAAGAAAGATGGCTACGACTATCAAGTCAATAAAAGTTAATTATTGTCCAGTAAACAACCTATTAGGAAGTAGCAGTACAAGCAGTGAGTGTATCGAAACCGACGCCCCTTTGGCAAAATTCAACAACTGCCGATCGCCCGTTGGTGGACGATCCGGACTTGGCACGTCTGTTTCGCGGAGTGACGGAAGTATTTCCCCACAATCGCGATGCGGACGATCCCAATGAAAATATTATCCAACGTTTGCAGCAAAGCGATCGCCCTTTGCGTGTCAAGTTGGGAATCGACCCCACGGGTTCGGACATTCATTTGGGACACAGCATTCCTTTTCGCAAGCTTCGGGCTTTCCAAGATGCCGGCCATATAGCCGTGTTGATTATTGGCGATTTTACCGCCCGCATTGGCGACCCCACGGGCAAATCGGAGGTCCGCCGCCAACTAACGGCGGAGGAGGTTGACCGCCACGCTGCTAAGTTCCTCGATCAGGTACGTCCGATTTTGGATTTCGACACGCCAGGACGTTTGGAAATTCGCTACAACTCTGAGTGGCTTTCCCAGTTGGATTTGGCGAAAATTCTGGCGTTGCTGGCGCGGATGACGGTGGGACAAATGCTGGCTAAGGAAGGATTTGCCGAACGCTACGAGAAAGAAACGCCGATTTACCTGCACGAGTTTCTTTACCCCCTCATGCAGGGATACGACTCGGTGGCGGTGCAGGCTGATGTGGAACTGGGGGGGACCGACCAGAAGTTTAATTTGGGTGTGGGACGCGATTTACAGCGCTATTTTGGCCTATCTCCCCAGTTTGGTGTCCTTACCCCCATTTTAATTGGTACCGATGGGGTACAGAAAATGTCTAAGTCGTTGAACAATTATGTGGGGTTGACGGAAGATGCTCTGAGCATGTATTCCAAGTTGGAAAAGGTCCCGGATAATTTGGTAATGGAGTATTTTGAGCTGCTCACGGAGTTGCCTCTGGACGATTTGCCGGACAATCCCCGGGAACGCCAAAAATTGCTGGCTTGGGATATTGTACGCCAGTACCACGGGCAACGGGCGGCGACGGAGGCACAAAAAGCAGCGATCGCGTTTACTAAAGGCAGCGGTACTCAAACCGAGGCCATTCCGGAATTTTCCCTCGCCCAGGTAAATTTTCCGGCAAAATTGTTCTACATTCTTAATACCAGCGATCTGTGTGCCAGCAGTTCGGAAGCCAGACGCCAAATCAAAGGTGGGGCAGTAAAGCTGGACGGCGAAAAAATTACTGATGAGAATGTAGCCTACGAGACGCCCGCAGAACTGAGCGGTAAGGTCTTGCAGGTGGGTAAGAAAAAATTTGTGCGTTTGGTGGATGGCGAAACATGACGAACAATGGCTTGGTCCAACCCACTTGGCTGGAAAAAAAAGAACATCGGATTATTGTGCCTTTGGATGTTTCCACCTTCACCGAAGCGGTGGCTTGGTTGGATAGGTTGCCCCAGGTGAGGTTTTGGAAGGTGGGATTGGAATTGTTTGTCAGCACTGGTGGCGATATTGTTGGGGAATTGCAAAAGCGGGAAAAACGGATTTTCCTGGATTTAAAATTCCATGATATCCCCAATACCATGGCGGGGGCTTGCCGTGCTGCTGCTCGCTATGGGGTGGATTTGCTCACCGTACATGCAACGGCAGGAAGGCGAGCGTTACAAGCAGCTACCGAGGCGGTGGAAAGTGCGGCGATAACTTCCCAAACGCCGGCCACCAAGCTGTTGGGAGTGACGTTGCTAACCAGCGTTAATTCCCGGGATTTGGCGTTCGATCTCAAGGTTCCGGTAGAGCTTTCGGAATACGTGCTGCAAATGGCGGTTTTGAGCTGGGAGTCGGGACTGGCTGGGGTGGTTTGCTCGGCGAAGGAAGCTGCTCACCTGCGTCGCGTTTGCGGGAACGATTTTATTTTGGTTTGTCCGGGCATTCGTCCGGCATGGGCGGAACGTCGCGACCAACAACGGGCGATGACTCCTACGGAGGCTTTTGCGGCGGGGGCGGATTATTTGGTGATTGGGCGTCCCATTACGGAGGCAAAGAACCCGGAAGATGCTTGGCAGCGTATTTGTGCGGAAATTCCTTAATACGGTAAAAATTGTATTGCTGCCTTGGTGGGTGGTGTTAGGTCTCTGGTGGGGGATACCGGTTGCTGCCCAGCCAGAGTCCCCAAATGGCTGCCCCGAGGAGCTGGCACCTTTGTGGGCAAAATTCTTGACAGATTTACCAAATTATGCTAATCGAGTGCTGTATCGATCGCGTTCGGGCGATCGCGAGGGGGGTTCCCATTACATTTTGACCGCAGGCAAGCCGGAGTTTGACCCTTTGCCCCTCCCCTCTCCCCAGTCCGATTTAGCAGATACGCGCACCAGGGGCACTGAAGAGGTACGTCAAGTTTTTTTTACCACCTTGGAACGTCAATATCGAAACGGGCGATCGCGACGCTTGCAGCAGTACCACTGGGCATTTTTAGCGCCCACCTCCAACGGCTGGCGGTTGATTGTCATGTTTTCCCGTACCGGTGGCCTGTCCCAGGAATCCTCCAATTTAACACCAGTTCGCAACACCAGCCACAGTGCGATCGCCGAAGCGATTCGCCTTTGGTTGCGCGATCGTTGCCGCTACTAGCTTTCTGCGGTTTCGCCAATTGCTTGTAGGTGGTCTAGCTTTTCCCGTACCGCTTGAATATCCTGCCACATCAGCCATTTGGGTTTACCTTTTTCCCGGGAAGGATGGCGCAGCAAATAAGCCGGGTGAAAAATAGGCATGCACAAACGTCCTTCCCACTGCATCCACTGACCGCGAATTTTGGTAATCCCCCGCTTGTCACCGATGACCCCTTTCACCGCTGTGGCACCCGCCAGCAAGATAACTTTTGGGTCTACCAAGCGAATTTGCTCCAGCAAGTAAGGCTTGCAAGCATTCATTTCTGTTGTGGAGGGAACTCGATTGTTGGGCGGTCGGCATTTCACCACGTTGCAAATATAAACATCCCGATGGCAATCGAGCTGTACGGAAGCTAAAATTTTATCCAACAGCTGTCCGGATTTGCCCACAAAAGGCAATCCCTGTTCGTCCTCCTGCTGTCCGGGACCTTCTCCCACAATCATCAAGGAAGCTTGGGGATTCCCCCGTTCGATGACCACTTGGGTGCGATGGCTGCCCAACTCGCAGCGGTGGCACTGCCGGCAGTGGTCGGTGAGTGCTTCCAGATTGGCGTAGGTACCGGCGGGAATGGGGACGTTGGCATCGGTGGGAATCAATTCCCGGGAAACGCTATCGGTATGGGCGGAAACTTCAGAAGAAGGGGCGTTAAATAAGTTCAGCTGGTCGTCGCTAGACATGAGTCTTGCCAAAGCTCTTAGGGGTTTAGTATATCAAATCCCACGGTAATATCGCGCCTATTCGGGGGAAAATCTCGCTATGATTGTATTGTAGGCAAGGCTACTTTCGTTTTTTCCGTTCGTGGCTCTTGAGGTGATCCAACATGCCCCAACTTATAACTTTTGTACTAATTGTGGTTTACGCTGGCGGTATTTGGAAGTTTTGGAAAGGATTTCGCCGGACCAACTTCAATACAACGCTATCCAATCGGATTGTATTGTCGGCTTTTTGGCCGGTTTTGCTGGTGGCCAATAAGTCTTACCGCCAAAACTTTAACAAAGCTCTCAAAGGATAAATCCGATCGCTTCCCAATTTCCTAGGTTGAAGGCGATCGCCCCCTCAATGTTTTCGATGGATACAAAGGGCGATCGCTATTTTTTGGGTTTTCAGGAAGCCTCGGGCGAGGGAGAGGGAGGCGATGGTTTTCCCAAATGAAATTGTAAAATGGGACCACTACGCGCCAAACGCAGTTTGAGGCCATCGAGAACAGTCATTTTGTCGATGGGTTTCTCATCGACAAAGGTACCGTTGGCACTTAAATTCACAATTTCCCAGTGCAACCCTTGGCGTCGTACCTCTAAATGGTGACGCGAGACCACTGCACTGTAAAGCACCACGTGGTTTTCGGCTGCCCTGCCAATGGAGATGGTTGGCTGGCGGGAACGAAACGTCCAACTTTTGATGGGCACCGATTGCAAAATGGGATTGACTAGGGTAATGATAATTTCATTGCCTCCGTAAGGTTCCAAGTTAACCTCTCCATTTGCTGATGAGTGAGTAACGAAATTTAAGCAAGTTGAAACAGGAACGTTACCAAATCTCCCTTCCCCAAAGCAATGCGATCGCCGCTACGCAAGCGATGTCGGTTCCCCGGCTGCAGGGGTAAGTTATTGATATAGGTACCATTGGTACTGCCCACATCTTCTACATAAAATGCATCCCCTTCCTGACGGATATCAATATGGCTGCGGGAAACCACTTCGGCGTTGGGAAATCCCGACAGGTCGATATCCGGTGGTATGCGGTCGTTGGGTTTGCCCACGTGAATCACCGGCAAGTGGGCGGGCAGTTCGATAGTGGTGTCGGTTTGCACGTGCAGTAGGGAAGCTTGCTGGGTTTGCAGCTGCGTGGCTTGGGGGGTAGCGGCAGGGGCAGGCGTGGGTGCTGGCGTAGGCGTTTGGGAACCTGTTTCGGCACCTACTTCCGAGGTTTCTTCCACTTCCGGCGGTGCCACGGTGGGGGTGGGGATTTGCGGGGATGCTTCGGCGGCTGCTTCGGATTCTTCGGTCTCGGTATTTTGGTTTTGGTTGCCGCTGAGGTCGTAGCCGCACTGACCGCAAAAGCTGGCGTCGCTTTGCACGGTGGCACCGCAGCTAGGGCAGCTGACCATTTGTGGCAGCTCACTCAGGCAGGCTTCGCATTGTATCGCCCAGTCGGGATTTTGATGGTTACAGTTCGGACAAACAATCATAAGCTTCGGGATTTTGCAACTCCACAATAAAAATAATGGTACGGATTAAGATTGCAGGGGGGCACCAGCGGCAACGTCGAGCAACCACCACAGTTCTCCTTGGGGTTGGATGAATTTGGCAGGATAGGTTTGGGGGTCGGCGGTTTGGGAAAAGACTTGCTCGATGGCGTTTTGTTTGCCACTACCGGCAACCAGAAAAAGAACGCAACGGGCATTGTTAATAGCGGGAATGGTAAAGGTAATCCGGGGCGATCCGTCTTTGTTGCCCACTGCGATCGCGCGATCGCATACCTGAAGGGCTTCGGTATGGGGGAATAAAGAAGCGGTATGCCCGTCATCGCCCATCCCCTGTAGCATAATATCTAAAACCGGCATGGTGCCCGGTGACAGTTGAAAAAATTGCTGCAATTGCTGTTCGTACCGTTGGGCGTCTTGTTGCGGATTGCCACTGTCAGTGGGGGTGGGATGGATATTTTCTGCCGGGATGGCTACGCGGTTCAGCCAAGCATCTCTAGCGAGTTTTTCGTTGCTGTCGGGATGGTGGCTGGGAACGTAGCGTTCGTCGCCCCAAAATACATGAATTTTCTCCCACGGCAGGTTTTGTGCTGCGATCGCTTCGTAAAGCGGTCTGGGGGTGCTGCCCCCGGAGAGGGCGATTGTGCAAATCCCCCTTTCCCGAACCGACTGCTGGATTTTCTCCACCATCAGCTCTAGCGATCGCTGAATCAGAGCGGTTTGATCTGCGAGAATTTCCACTTTTGGCTGCATAGATGATTGACAAATAACAAAAAATATGCTATGAAATCGGAGATGTTATCCAACAATTCTTTATTGTGGGCAATTAGCTCGAACGAGCCCAAGCCGCGTTATAAATCTTTTCATTGGTCTTCGCCGACTGCATTAAATCTACCACTGGATGGGGATAATCCACCCCCAAACCCACGCCAAAATGTTTTTGTTCGGTCGGTGATAGCTGCCAGGGTTGGTGAACTTTCGCTGCTGGCACCGCCGCCAACTCCGGCAACCAGTGTTTCACGTAGCGACCTTGGGGGTCGTATTTCGATGCTTGCTTGAGAATGTGGAAAAATCGAAATCCCCGGGCATCGTTGCCCACGCCAGCAGTATAGTTCCAATTTCCCCAATTGCTGCAAACATCGTAGTCCACCAGCAGCGATTCAAACCATTCTGCTCCCATTCTCCAATCAATCCCCAAATTTTTGGTTAAGAAACTGGCAACATTTTGACGACCGCGGTTAGACATATACCCAGTAGCAGCAATTTCCCGCATGTTCGCATCCACCAGGGGAAATCCCGTCTTCCCTTGCTGCCAAAGTGCAAATTTTTCCCAATCCTGTTGCCAAGGCAGCGACAATCCCCGCAAACCAGAAGGATAAAAAATCCGATTTCCGTGTTTGAGGGCAATCAATCGAAAATAATCCCGCCACAGCAACTCAAACACCAACCAATAGGTAGAATCGTTTTTTGCCCTACTGGCTTCGTATTCGCTGACTTGCTGGCAAACGTAGCGACCGGAAAGACATCCCAAAGCCAGCCATGGAGAAAATTTAGAAGAATAATTTGCTCCCAGCATGCCATTGCGGGTTTGCTTGTAGCGTCGCAAACAATCCTGCTGCCAAATATAGTCTGTAACTCTTGCCAGGGCAGCTGTTTCCCCGCCAGTGAATGTTAAAACGCCGCGACTATCGGTTTCTGGTTCTTGCAAGCCTAAATTTTCTAGGGTTGGCAGGGGAGAAGATTCTATATTTGCTGGCAAAGGTGGTAGCGTCGTAGGGGTAGGTAGGGGCAATTCGATGCTGGCGTTGGCTTCTACTTGCTGGCGAAACTGGGTAAATGTTTCTGGTAAGTCTGCTACGGCAAAGGGGAACTGATTCCGATCGTGAAGTGTATGGCACCAAAAAGAACGACAAGTTACGTTAATTTGGGCTAAAGTTTTTTGCAAGGCTTGTTCCACTTGCACTTCTTCAGCGGTAACTTCCTGGTGGAAATAAACGGCACTTGCTTGCACTCGCTTGGCAAGTTGGGCAATGGCGGTTTCTGGATAATCGTAAAACACCAGCAAATTGCTGCGGCGTTGTTGTAGCGATCGCTGCAAATCGGCTATACTTTCTAACAAAAATTTCCCCCGAAAAGCCCCCGTTTTGGGAAAGCCAAAAGCTGTAGTACCAAACTGACGCGGATCGAAGCAATAAACAGGAATCACGGGAGATTGAGTTTGCAAAGCCGCCTGCAAAGCCGAATGGTCGTGCAATCGCAGGTCATTACGATACCACAAGAGAATCGGTGCCGCTGCCATAGATGTTTTCTCCAAATCGTTCTTTCCCTGTCCATATTGTAAATTTTTATAAAGCTTCTCGTTGCTAGGGATTTGTGCAAGGCTGGTTGAGAGCCATTAGAATTTAAAAAAAAACCAATGGATGCTATAGCAAGCTAGGATTAACCATATGCTGGTATCGACCAAAGACCTATTAGAAACTGCCCAACGCCACGGGTATGCCGTTGGTGCGTTTAACATGTACAATTTTGAAGGTGTGGAAGCTGTGGTGCGAGCGGCAGAACAGTTGCAAAGCCCTGCCATGCTACAAATGCACCCGAAAGTTTTGTCTTACGGCAAACAACCGTTGGTCGCTTTATTTTTAGAAGCTGCCCGTAGTGCTAGCGTTCCCATTGCGGTGCATTTAGACCACAGTAGCGATCGCAATGACATCCGCATGGCGTTGGAGGCGGGGATGAACTCGGTTCTTGCCGATGGTTCCCACCACCCCTACCAGGAAAATTTGACTTTTACCCGAGAAATGACCCAGCTGGCACACAGTTACGGTGCCGCGGTAGAAGCGGAAATCGGTCGCATTAGCGGTACGGAAGATGGGCTAACGGTATCGGAAAAAGAAGCCAAAATGACCGATCCGCAACAAGCCGGCGAGTTCGTTCGCGCAACCCAAGTGGATTGCTTGGCGGTGACCATTGGCAACGTACATGGGAAATATCGTAGCGAACCCCATTTGGATTTCGATCGCTTGCAAAAAATTCGCGATGCTGTATCTTTACCTTTGGTATTGCACGGTGCCAGCGGTTTGCCGGCAGAGATGATTGCTCGTTCGATCGAACTGGGCGTGTGCAAGTTTAACGTGAATACGGAAGTGCGGCAGGCATATATGGATGTGTTGCGATCGCTTTCCGAACAACCAGAAGCGGATTTAACCGATACCATGGAAGAGGCAATGGCCGCCATGGAAGCCGTGATTGCTGCCAAAATGCGGTTGTTTGGTAGCGACGGCAAAGCGAAACTGCACGCACAAGCTTCTACCCCTGCTGCCGCTACCTAAATGCTGGAAACGCTCATGGGCTGTTTTGCCGCCAAGGTACGGAATATCTATCGTTGGGGGCTTCCAGTTGAATCCATCCCCGACGGATGCCCCAGTTGATGCGTTGGATAGCTCGGATTTCTTCTTCGCTGAGGGCTAAGTAGGAAACCGACCGCAACAGTTGGTAGTAAAGCGGTAGGGGCAGTTTGCCTGTGTGGATGGCATGGGAGTAGACGCTGCTGATGGCGTTGGGAAGGAAGGCGAGCAAAGTCTTAGACATTTTGGTTCTCTAGAACCCGATATTATTTATTGTGACAAGGATTCCCTCCAACGTTGGCGATCGCTGCACCTTACCAATGCGATCGCCGACATTTTTGTCAGCGATTTCGATCGTTGTTTAAAATTTTATACGATTGTATAATAGAAACTTCGCAAATAATGGCCAATTGAATTTAAGGTTTGTGAAGTTTCTATTCGCCAATTTCATAAACTCAACCGGCGTTTTTGGGCTGCTTGCCGAAAAGATAGCGCGTATTGTTGGTGACCGCCAGGGAAAACAATGTTAAGTTGTAAAGGATCGTTCGTATCGCGGCGATCGCCCGGACCTTCCACCACATACCAAGTTTGCTGGGTATCTGGTTCTAACCGCAAAGGTTTGCGATTTTTCACTTCACCGCCGCTGCTGTCTACATAAACCACAACATTCCCAGTTTGACCTTGCTTGCCAATATCTTGCACCAATTGCAAAAAATTGCGATCGCTGCCACCGCGACGCACCACCCAGCGGTCGTTTTCCCAAGTAAGCTGGCTGGTAACCGTATCGCCAACTCCCACCATCACCGGCATAAGTTTTGGATCGAAATGTTCCGTTACCGCTTGCAAAAGTTCTGCATGACTTTTCGGTGCCGTGCGGGCGTTAAAATCTTTCCCTAGGGGATAGTGACCGGTATGCAAAAAATAGTAGTAGTTTAAAATCACCAACACCCCCGCCTCTTTCATGGCACCACGCAGCATAAACTGAAAATCCGTGGTTCCCGAATCGCTATCGGTAGCTGGCTGCAAAATCTCATTACCTTGGGCATCTTTCCCCAAATTGGGGGCATAATGTACGAAAAACGAATCCCCCAAACCCCAGCGGGAGGCCTCTTGCAATAGCTCTACCATCAATTGTTGCATATCTTGTTGCAATGCCGCGTAAATTTCGGGATGGGCATGCAACCGATCGAAAGCGGTATTGAGATTGGCTGTTGGCGAAGCCACATGATCCAACACGCAAGCATCCACGCATTGTTCGATTTCTGCTGCCGATAAAATTTCCTGGTGTTTCTGCAAAAACTGCCGCAAGCGGGTCGCCATGGTTTGGGGAATGGTTTGTAAAAACTGCCATTCCGCATCGCTGACCCCAGGATGGGAAAGATGGCCAAAACGATCCTGCCATTGTATGCCGCCTGCTGCCAATCCCGGTAGGTACCACCCTTGTTGTTTCACTTCGCTGGCATAGCCAAAGGCTTTTTCTACGATGCCGTTAACGCCTCGCTTACCCACATGTTCGCCGTTGGTGAGTACAAAAAAATGGTTGTCGAAGGCGGTGGTGGCTTTGACGTAGTCGCAGTCGATGGTTCTTTGCAAGGGATCGCGAACCAACTCCATACAAACCCCATCCAAATCTTGAATGAGGAGCAAATTTTCTGTATTGGCAAGGAGGTTTACAAATTCTGCATGTCTGAGGGAAAGGGAATCTTGGTGTAGGGGTACGGAATGGGAGGCAGTCATAAGAAATGGTTTGGTGCGGAAGCGGTTGGCAATTCAATTTTTCAGGTAAAACGATATTGTATAGCATTGGCTGGCGGTATGCAAATTTTTGGTATATTTTTGGGGCAGTTGTGGAGGTTTTATAGTAGCGATCGCGCAGTAAGTTAAGAACCACAAAGACACTAAGACCATGATTTTCTAAGACAAATCAAATGGCAAGCGAAGCAGTTGATTCCTTTCAGATTATATCGATTTTTTTTCGATAAAGAAGTA
Organism: Geitlerinema sp. PCC 9228; assembly: GCF_001870905.1. Lineage (NCBI taxonomy): Bacteria > Bacillati > Cyanobacteriota > Cyanophyceae > Geitlerinematales > Geitlerinemataceae > Geitlerinema > Geitlerinema sp. PCC 9228. The sequence goes on along the minus strand of NZ_LNDC01000174.1, from coordinate 22,983 downwards.
GGGAATTTTTATAGAAACAATATTTTTTGGGGGGGGTCCCAATTTTCCTGGTAGGAGAACTTCGCGAAGCGTCCTTATTTTCTACAAGGGCAATTGGCAAATCTCAGACAATCGTTGTTTTGCCGCGATGGGATTTTACAATTTGGCTTGCCGGCTCGCGATCGCTACATTTTTAGATACAATGTTGGGCTAGTGTTCTTAGCGAACTTGTACCCATTAGAGAGGTTGTCATAATGGATATTGGGCAGCTATTTTTATATCTTCTGCTAGTAGCGATTTCCACAGGGGTAGTCTGGAAGGGGAGCTTTATCTTGGAAGACTCTGCCGATCGCTTGTCGGCTTTTTACCAGCTACCGCCCATCGTGCAAGGTGCAATTATTGCTGCTGTGGGGTCTAGTTTTCCGGAACTATCCAGTACTGTCCTCGCTACGCTTTTGCACGGTAAGTTTGAGTTAGGAATTGCTGCCATTGTTGGTTCGGCGATTTTTAATATCTTAGTGATTCCGGGGATTGCTGGTTTGGTGAGCGGCGATTTAAAAGTCGATCGCTTTTTGGTTTATAAAGATGCCCAATTTTACATCACCAGCGTAACAGTTTTGCTGCTGGCTTTTGCATTTGCCGTCATTTACAATCCTGTAGAAGGTGTTCCGTTGCAGGGAAACCTCAATCGCCCCTTGGCTTTGATACCGATAACTTTGTACGGATTGTACCTGTTTTTGCAACAACAGGATACCAAAGAAGCCAAAAAAGAATCGTTGCCGCCGGAGGTTGAAATTCGCGTAATTTGGGAATGGTTGCGTTTGCTGTTTAGTTTGGGGTTGATTGTGGTGAGCGTGGAAGGGTTGGTCACAGCGGCTATTGGCTTGGGAGAAATTTTAAAAACCCCTAGCTTTTTGTGGGGATTAACCACCATCGCGATCGCTACAAGTTTACCCGATACGTTTGTGAGTGTCAAAGCTGCCCGGGAGGGCAGAAGCACGATCGGTTTGGCAAATGTGTTGGGCAGCAATATTTTCGATTTGTTGGTCGCCATTCCCGTTGGGGTTTTGATTGCTGGGGCTTCTACGGTGAATTTTGCGGTGGCTGCCCCGATGATGGCGGTTCTCACCCTGGCGACCATTATCTTATTTGCTATGTTGCGGACGAAGTTTTTTCTCTCGCCAGTGGAGTGCTGGATTTTGCTAGGATTGTACGTAGTATTTATTGTTTGGATGGTGTTAGAAACGGTCGGCATTACCAATGTTGTAAATTTCTAAAATAGAGTTAAGAAATGGTTATGGCGATCGCCCAGGATTTCAAACAACAACTGAAAACAGATAGCTATAAAACCCATTTTCGCTATGTCTAAAAAAAACGATACCGCGGTAACAATTATTTCACTCGCCATTTCCTTAGCAATTATCGGTGGTTTGGGATGGTGGTTGACTCGCAAAAACAACTTATTTGGGTTGCTCCCGAGTCAATCTCCCAGTCAAACTTCCAATACGGCAACCAACCAAACATCTCCTTCATCTTCTAACGCAGCTTCTCAGTCAGGTCCCCAAGTTGCCACTTTTTCGCAAGTGGATGGCGTGCCGCAAGGCTTATTCAACTATGGTGGCAGTACGACGTGGGCACCCATTCGCGATGTGGTCGATCCGCAAATTCAAACTGTCTATCCCGAGTTTCGCTTGCGGTATACCCAGCATCCCACCCAACCACCCGGTTCCGGTACGGGAATTCGTATGTTAATTGACGGGGAGTTGGCGTTTTCCCAATCTTCCCGCCCTATCCAAGACGCGGAATACCAACAAGCCGAACAGCGGGGATTCCAACTGGAACAAATTCCCGTTGCCCTTGATGGCATTGCCGTTGCTGTCAACCACGATTTGCAAATTCCTGGTTTGACCGTCGCTCAAGTGCGGGATATTTTCACTGGCGATATTACCAACTGGCAGGAAGTAGGCGGCATCGACCAACCCATTCAACCCTATTCGCGATCGCCGGAAGATAGCGGTACGGTAAAATTCTTCCTGGAGAACGTTTTGCAGGGCGAGTCTTTCGGCAGCAACGTAGAATTTATCTCCACTACCACGGAAGCATTGCGAGCTGTTAGCAACAACGTAGGTAGCATTTACTTCGCTTCTGCCCCAGAGGTGGTTCCCCAGTGTAGCGTACGTTCTTTGCCCCTCGCCAGACCCCAGCAGGAGTTTGTACCTCCCTATGTGGAACCGGCTGTTTCTCCCGCCAATTGCCCGCAGGAACGCAACCAACTCAACGATGCGGCGTTTCAAGATGGTTCCTATCCCATTACCAGACGTTTGTTTGTTATCGTCAAACGCAACGGTCAAGTAGACGAACGAGCTGGGGATGCCTACGTTCGTCTGTTGCTGAGCGAACAAGGGCAACAAGCCATCCAAAAGGCTGGATTTGTTAGAATTCGTTAAGTTGTTGCATACGCGATTGCCCATGCCGGAAATCTTCTACACACCCGCCGATCCCGACCCCAACGAACCGGCGAACATTTTCCAAATCAACCAACTAACCCGGCAGTTTCACGAAGAACTGGTCCATCGGGAGGCATTCGAGCGATACTGCCAGTGGTATTACGAAACCGCCGAATTTCACCGCCGGGAATGGGAAAAAATGCAAGGGGATATTAATATTCTCGGCTGGCTTTCTGGTGGCAGCGATCGCGGTTAACCATCGTTTTCCCCACAAGTTTGGGCAGGTGTATACCACTCTTGCCAGGTTTGTGGAATATCAAGGGCTAGTTTGTCAAACAAATCGACATTGTAATAAATACCATAAACGGCACCACTAAGGGGAACGCCGTAGATTTCGTTATCTTTGGTTCTCCAAGGAGATAGCGATTGGCTGGGATAGGCTTTTTGCAAACCGGGCAGTTGGTTCCAAGATGCTAAATAACCTCGTTCAAACAAATCGCGATCGAGGGGATATGGTCCGAAAAACAGGATACCAAATCCAATGTACATAAACCCACAAAAATGTCGGGGCAGCGCCCCCGTGCCTACCCCGATAAAATGGACCCACAGCGGGGGTTGCCCCGACGAAAAAATTGTGGTTTTCCATGTCGGATTTGGTATGAGATCGAGAGCTAATGGTTTCTGAAATTGGTTGGCTATGATTTGGTCGTACTGATAGTAATACTATTTCTGAAAAACAACGATTGTCTGGAATTTCTCAATTTCCCTGGTAGGGGCGCTTCGCGAAGCGCCCCTACTCACGCGTTGCGCCCCTACCAAAATGCCTCTATTATCTCTTGCATATTATTAAGGAAATGGTATAAGGTCCTGCCAGGGTTTTAATTCTGATGTTTGGATGTTTTTTATAAAAATCTGCCAACAGTTTCTGAAACTCGCCTTGGTATTCTAGTTTCCAAGTTTCTAAACTTAAAACCGTCGTATCTTTTGCTTATTGTTGCGATCTGGTCGATACCTCAATCGTTGGAGAAGGTGAATTTTCCTGTGCCGGCACGAACCCATTTTGCCCAGGTAATTGTGGTAAATCGAAAACGTCGTATTGTAAAGAAATGACCAGAAAAGCACCGACAAGATAGAGAAGAAAAATCAACTGAAAACTTCGGATTAAACGTTTTAATTGTTGGTGATGTTGGGGATTTTCCCTGAGCTTGACAATGGCTAATACTACTAAAATTTGAGCAGCAATTAATCCATAAATGATGTAGAAAATGATATCTAGGGCAACAATGGAACCGCTGTTTTCAGGTAGTTCCGATTTTAAGCCCATGTGAAAGAACAATACCCCCAATAAAATACCGCTTACGGATTCGGTGGAGAAATTTTTGAAGGGAAACCACAGAAACAGATACAAGATCCAAATAAAAAATCCCAAGGGCAAAAGCTTGCTGATGCCAAATTGGAAGGAGTAACGTTCCAATTCTGCGATCGCGTTAAATTGGGAATAGGTAATTTCCTTGTCCATCTGGATTTTTTCAATATCTCCCAGGGTAGAGTGGGTTGTGCTAATACTTTCAAAAAATTGGACATTGTTCGCGCCCCAACCGTCTAAGGCATCTAGAACTTGACTGCGCTTGATTCTTTTTAAATTGGATTCGCGATTGTTGCCCCCCATCCCCGCAATATCGGCTACGTAAATCATTTTTTCGCGGGAATACCTGGGGTTGCGAAATTGGATTTTTATTTGCTGGACATCAAAAGGGTACTCGCGAAAATCAAAATCTGCCTCAAATTTGGTTTTTACTCGATAAGTACGCAGAACAATACCATCTTCTTTAGATTTATATAAGGGTTGACCTAAATCGATGGGGTTGACCGAATTCAGAAATTCTATAGTTTCTGGTTGCAAATCCATGCGATCGCTTTCTTTATAGCGAAACCACAGAAAAAAGTCTATATTGTATTTTTGCTTGCGTAGATCGAGTTGGAATATTTTGTTGATATCAATTCCCGTGTATACAATATGGGTTATGCGAGCATACTGACCGCCAAATCGCAGAATGTTCTCTTTTTCCAATTCTTGTTCTACACGTGGAATCGTTGTTATATCTTGTATGGGTTGCAGTTGAATGGGAGCAGAAACGAAATACTCTTGTTCGTACCTGCCCATAGCCAGGATGCGTGGCATGTTGCGATCGCGATCGAAGTAAATCTTCCCTTGCAACCCTTCTACCCCCTGTTCGGCATTCCGCATCTCTAACAAAGCCTGATAGACAGAGCGACGTTTTTCTTGGAGGCTGGGTTGGGATAGTTCTGCATTTTTCAAAGCTTGAACCGCCACCATGGTTCTTTCATAGGACAAAGCCCCAATCCAAGTGGGTTTATCTCTGTATTTTGTAAAAAAGCGATCTTGAAATGACTGGGCGGCTTGGCTGGAAATATCGTAAATAAGTGGGGAAAGCCCATAGATGCCGTTGGTAAAATAGCCGGGTTGGGCTTGGGTTTCCGGGTAATCAGCGATCGCCTCGCGAAAGTTTTTTTGGAATACCGGACTGCCCCCAAAAATGGGAGCGTCAATGCCTGCACGTTTGATGCTAACAACAATTCTACCGGCTTCCCAAGCTTGGGTTAGGAGCACGATCGCACCGATGTTGCCTGGTTGCATTTCCCCCAACAGTTTTTCATCCGTCCAGGCAACCATGTCAAGTTCTCGATTGGGATTGTTTAAATACTCTTTAGCGTCTAACTTATGGCTCACCCGACCGCTCAATCCCCGAAAAGTATTTTGAAAACTTCGACTCAAAGACTGGCTGTAGGTATCGCCACTATCAAAAATAACGCTGACAGTATCGTGGTTCAGAATTTTTTTGATATAGTTGGCTAACAAAACGCCCTGGTCGCTGGTGTTGGCGGTCGTACGAAAATAGACGTTGCTTTGTTCGGTGACTTCATTGGCAACGGAAATGCCAGTAATGGCAGGCAGCCCCGCTTTCTGATAGACATCTCCGGCAGCAACGGAAACCGAACTGAAATAAGACCCCATTGCCAGCACGATCCGTTCGTCATTGGCAATTTTTTGGGCTTGTTCCCGACCCTTTTCTGGGCTGCCTTCGTCATCAAAGATTTTCAATTCCACCTGCTTGCCGCCGATGCCGCCACTTTGGTTGATTTTATCGAGATACATCCGAGCTCCCCGCTCCATTTCCCGACCGCTACTTTCGTAATCGCCGCTCATGGGAGCCAGCATGGCCACGTACAAGCGATCGCTGGTGGGGGACCAAGAAACGTCAACATCTTTGACAGCTAAGATGGTCAAAAAAACCGCGATCGCGATCGCCACAAATCTTTTGTAATGGGAGAGCGTACCTAAAAGTGAAATTTTCATAGGATGGAAACGACAGCAGAAAGGCGATCTTGGCTTGCCATGTTATTAGTCCTTGCAAGTTTGAGCAGAGGTATACCACTCCCCTAGTCCCTCTTGCAAGTGGTTGGCTGCCTCTTGAGGGGTCATATCTCCACTGAGCACCTTTTTGGAGGCTTCCTTGGTGAGGGTGTGACCGCCAGGAATTTTCTCATGCAGTTCGGGGTAGGTCCACCGCACGTCTGTATCTCGATCTTGCACAAACGAGTAAAACCTCTGGGCTTTCGTGTTTTCAATGTCGGGCATTTGCTTGTGCAAGGCAAAATTGCCTTCTAACTTCGTGGTTAGTATCTTAGCGGCTTCTGGTGTCATCAACCACCGCAAAAATTCTTTGGCTTCCTGCTTGTGGGGAGACTGAGCGTTCAACCCCACAGCAAAGTTGGGGTGAAACACGGTGTAACCTTTTCGACCAGCTGGCGGTGGTACGGCAAAAGTCTGCCATTGGAAGTCGATATCTTGTTGAGTGAAGTTTGGCAAATTCCAGGAACCACCAATCCACATAGCAGCTTGACCGTTTAAGAAACGTTTTATACTTTGAAAATTGGACAAGTTTTCCTCGTCTAAATAAGGTTGCAACTGGGAAATAGCCCGAAATGTAGCCACAATTCCCTCGTCGTTAAAACAGCGACTGCCACCTTGGTAAGCCAACCGACCCGTGTAACCGCCGGTAAAGTTTGGAACCAATGTGGTAAATAGGGTCTCGTCAAAGCTTTGCGAGATATTGCCAATACTGTTGGCAAAGGGAGTTGTGCCCGTATTTTGAATTACTTGGGCAACATTCAGCAACTGCTCCCAAGTTTGCGGCACTGACAAACCCAACTGGCGAAATAGATCGGCATTATAAAAAATTCCATGAACAACGCCACTAAGGGGAATGCCATAGATATCGCCTTTTTTCGTAGTCCAAGCCGACAGAAATTTCTGGGGATAGGTTTTTTCCAATGCCGGCCAATTGTTTTTGTCAAAAGAAGTTAGATATCCTTGATAAAATAAGTCGCGATCGAGATCGTAGGAACGTAAAAACACCAAATCCGGTGCCGTTCCCTGTTGAAATTGAGCTTTTATAGATTCTCCGTACAGGTTATAGGGGGTAGAAAGGGTTTCAATTTTGATATTGGGATGGTTTTGATAGTAAGCTTCGAAGAGTTCTTGAAACTTTCCTTTATCCATAGGATGCCAGTTGGCAAGGGTTAAGGTAGTTTGCTGCTCCGGGGAAACCCCTTCATTCAAGTCTTTTGGTGCTGTTTCTTCTTGAAACGTTTGCGTGCCGTTGTCAACGGGTAACAGATTGTAGTTTTGTAGTACCATGAAGTTGGCCAAAAACAAATAGAGGGGGAAAGCAAAGCGGAACCCGTGCACCAGCAACTTGAGCCTCTTTTGAGATTTTTCCCGATCTCGAAATTTAACCACGGTTGTCACCAAAACCACTTGGGTGGCGATTAAACCGTAAATAATGTAGAAAATTTTATCTAGGGTGGTAATGGAAGCCACCGCTAGTTCGGATTTTAAGCCGATATGGAAAAAGACCACACCCAGCAGAATGCCACCGACAGTTTCGGCGGAGAAATTTCCCAAAGGAAAGAACAGGTAAAGGTATAAAATCCAGATGAAAAAGCCGAGGGGTAGCAGTTTGTTGATGCTAAAGGTAGAAGAATTCCGTTTGATTTCTATAATGGCGTTGAACTGGGAATATTGAATGCCATCATTCAAGCCCACTTTGTCTACGTTTCCTAGGGAAGAATAATTTTTGCTGACGCTTTCAAAGAACTTGGCATCTTTAAATTCCCACGTATCTAGCGTTTCCAGAACACCACCGCGATCGATTTTTTCGGAAAGATCGCTATTGTTCATGCCCACGTTATCGGCCGCATAAATAATGTTTTTGCGAGTAAGGTTTGCATGGCGGAATTTTACTGTGAGCTGCTGCACGTCAAAGGGGTAGTCTCGGAAGTCAAAGTCCCCTTGAAATCTTGTTTTAACCCGAAACGTTCGGACTTTGATGCGACTGTCCCCCTCGTCAATCTCGTCGATGGGATTGTCCAGTTCGATGGTTTTTTCAGAATTTAAAAATTCTATATCTTGTAAATTCGGTTTTTCATTGTCATTGGAATTTTGATCGCCATCGTCACGGTAACGAAACCACAGGAAAAAGTCAGCGATGTATCGTTTTCTTTTGAGATCCAGTCTGGATATTTCGTTAATATCAATTCCCGTGTACACGACTTTCGTGACATGAGCATACTTGCCGTCAAAGCGCAGAATTTCACCGTCTTCAACTTTTGCGTTCAATCGATCGATGGCTTCGGCGTTGTGAATGGGTTGCAACTGTATGGGGGCAGAGATAAATTCTTGTTTTTCATATACACCCATTGCGATCGCACGGGGCAGATTGCGATCGCGATTGAAATACAAATTTCTATCCAATCCCCGAACACCCCGATCGACACTCCGCATTTGCAAGAGAGCCTGGAGAACCGCTTTCCGCTTTTCTTGAATATCTTTTATATCTTTTTCTGGGGTTTGCGCTACCTTGGCTTCTTTTAGGGCTTCCACGGCAATTTTGGCACTCTCGTATGACATAGCCCCAATCCAGCTAGGCTCTTTCCCATCATCAACAAATTCCCTATATTTCTTTTTAAAGGCTTGCGTTTCTTCACCAGCAATATCGTAAATCAGTGGTGACGTAGCGTAAATCCCATCGAAAAAATATCCTGGTTTTGCTTGCGTTTCTGGATACTTATCAATTTCCTCGCGAAAAGTTTTTTCAAACAAAGGGGTACCGCCAATAATGGGCGCATCGATGCCCGCTCTTTTTAGATTGGCGACGATGTCTGCCGCTTCTTTGGCTCGGGTCAGCAAGACGACAGTTCCTATATTATCGGGTTCAATGGTAAGCAACTTTTGGTTAAACAAAGCCAAGGGCTGAAATTCACCTTCTTCCGTATAATAGTCTTTAATGTCAATTGTGTGATTGATTTGCCCGCCAAGACCTTGGAAGTTATTCCAAAAGCTACTAGCAAGAGATTCGCTAAAATCATCCCTCTGGTTGTAAATGACGGTCGCTGCTTCTCGTCCGAGAATTTTGTTAAGGTAGCTGGCGAGGAAGCTACCTTGGTCGCTGGTGGTAAAGGTTGCCCGAAAGTAGACATCGTTGCCTTTGGTGACCTCACCAGCCTCAGAAATAGCCGTGATGGCGGGCAGATCGTGCTCTTGAAAAACTTTTCCGGCTGCAATGGACACCGAACTGGAATAAGAGCCCAATGTAAGTAAAAATTGACCGTCAGCAATTTCTTTGGCTTGGTTCCTACCAGTTTCTACTTCGCTTTCATCGTCGAAGACCTTCAGTTTTATTTGTCTGCCGTCAATGCCACCCTCCTTGCTATCATTGACTTCCTGAATATACATCTTAGCGCCCCGAATCATTTCTTCACCGCTGGCACTGTCCTCCGGTGCCAAGATAGCAATGTACAGGGGGTCGTTGTTTTGAAAGAAATAAAAATTCAACCCAAGTGCCATGCCACAAACGCAAGCAGCAATAAGCAGAAACCGGGCAACGCGAAACAGTTTTCGAGAAGGTAGCACTTTCATGGACCGCACAAAAATGTAAAATCCAGCACAACAAGAGCCAGGTACGAGGGGAAGCAACTTATCTACCAGACCGCACCCATAGACATATAGTAATGCGACTTATTGTAAAAGATCGAGTGCATAGAAATACGGAAATTGTGAGCATTTAGGAAAATCTTTAATAAAATTTTATACGTTGTTCTGTTGCCATGGAAAAAACAACGATCGCGTTGCTTTTTCCATGCCTCCGGAGGCAGTTTTCAGAAGGATTTCTACAATTTCTGACTATGTTGTATATTCGGCATTGATTTTCACGTAATCGTAGCTGAGGTCGCATCCCCACGCCATGCCTTCCCCAGGACCGTTGCCCACACGAACTTGAATGCAAACGGTATCGTTTTGTAAGTATTCCCCGCGGGCTGCTTGCTGCATGTACTCACTGGCAGCTTCCCGGTCAAACTCCAGGGGCTGGCCGTTATCCATTAACAAAAACTCACCCAACTGAATTTGTAAATAGTTAGCATCGAACGCAATCCCTGCACGACCGGCGGCGGCGGCAATTCTGCCCCAGTTGGGATCGCGGCCAAAAACAGCTGATTTCACCAAGGAAGACCCGGCAATGGTTCTGGCAATTTGTCGGGCAGCAGCATCGTCAGCGGCTCCTTGTACTTGGATTTCTAAAAGACACGTAGCTCCTTCTCCATCTCTGGCGATCGCTTTCGCAAGATGTTGGCAAGTTGCCGTGAGCATTTCTTCTAGTTTGCTTGCTTCGGGACTATTTTCTTTAATGGCAGGGGTCCGCGATTGACCGTTAGCAAAAGCCAGCAACGTGTCGTTGGTACTGGTATCGCCATCTACTGTCACTTGGTTAAAACTTTTGTCAGCAGAACGCGCCACCATATCTTGCCATAAATGAGGGGAAACCGCCGCATCGCAGGTCACAAAGGCCAACATGGTGGCCATATTGGGATGGATCATTCCCGATCCTTTGGCCATGCCGCCAATTCTGACCGACCGACCGCCAATGGTGGTTTCCAAAGCAATGGTTTTGGGAACCAAATCGGTGGTTAAGATGGCATGGGCAGCTTCTTCTCCTCCCGCCTCCGAAATCGAACCAGCCAAAGTAGGCATGGCATTTCGCAAAGCATCCATGGGAATTCGCTGACCAATGACCCCGGTGGAAGCCAGCAATACGGATTCCGGGGCAATTCCCAGGTTCTGTGCCAGCAGTTGGGCACTTTCCAAAGCATCTTCAGTACCTTGACGACCGGTAGCGGCATTGGCTTGCCCGGAATTGCATAAAATTGCTCTTGCCGATAGTTTGGATTCCAGACGTTGGCGACAGTAATCTACACAGGCTGCCCTCACTTGGGAAGTGGTAAACACCCCCGCCGCGATCGCTTCCATTTCGGAATAAATCAAAGCCAAATCCAATGCCCCAGATGGTTTCAAGCCAGCCGCGATACCTGCTGCTTTGTAGCCCTTAGGGGCAGTAATTCCACCAGAAATTGGATGCCAGTCTGCCATAAGCTGTCACCGTACGCTATGCCAATGATTTTTTCCCAAGTGTACCGGTTAACGGGCCAAAGACAAAGCCATAGCGATCGCCCCAATATCCACAATTAATAAAATTCCGGTCAAAACCAGTAAAATCCCGTACATCCAGGGTTGGGCTAAAGGAACCACATCCCGGGTATCTAACCCCGTTTTTTGCTGTACCAAACGTACCAAACGGGCAAATCCCGCTACTCGCATGGGCAGCAGGTACGCTTCCCCAGAAGAACTGAGAAAATAATACACCAAACCTCCCTGGCCGGTGGTGCGGGGTTTTAATGCTTGAATGTCATCCCAGGGCAAGGACCAACCCCGGCGGAAAAATTTGGGAACCCAGCGGGGGTAAGTAAGTTGAATTTCGGTTTCGCTGATTTCTACTCGTTCGCTTAATGCCCCGTACAAAGCGACAAATCCCACTGGCAATCCGGCAGCAATGGCAAAGGCAGGGATGGAGGCGGCGGTAATCTCGGCTAAAAAAGGCAGCGGCAGCGTTAACGCTACGTACAGGCTTAATAAAGTAATCCGAATCAGCGGCGACACTCGGAAAACAACGGGTTCGCAAAGGTTGGGCTGGTTCATGGTTTTTTTGGTACAACGATAGCAACAAAGTAATACGAAATAGATAGAAGGAATGGGTACTGCAAAAACCGGAAAAGTCCATCCGATTCCTTCGCTCCAGCTGATTTGATTTGGGATGGAATCGGCGACACCAACAATGGCATCACGGCAAATATTTTTGCACGACGCTCCATCCCGTCCAAGAAACCCAAGCCAATCCCACCAAAAGTACCAAATTGATACTCAAGTGTAACTGACGTGCCCAGGGTCTTTGGGGATGGATGCGGGTAGCACTGGCAGCCGACGCCAACACCAAAGCCACCACCAACAATCCCGCTATCAAATGGGGGGAATGCCCCAAGCTGCCGTAGTGACCGATTGTCCCGACCAAACCAATCCCCAAAAGCAACAGCACCAAACCAACTAATATGCTACCAATGGTAATATGAAGCGATCGCAGCCAAGCGGGGCGTTTGGTTTGGTTACGACGCCCGTAAAACAGCCAGCCGCCGGAAACTGCCAGCAAACCATACGCTGTCACTGACAATCCCATCGACCAAGCTGCAATTTTCCACAACCAGAGAAAAGAAGGTAAATCCATGTGCGCGCGGACAATTTTCTGTGCAACCTTTTATTATAGCTGTAGAAGTTTTCGGGCGTGGGGGCGTGTGGTGTGGGGAAGTAGAATTGATGATTGCTTCCGATGCCGCGATGCTTTGATGTTCTCTCCAAAAACAATAGGAGAGCGATCGCCAAATAACCGCTCCCCTCAATCGTACATACACCTCGATTGCCCTGCAAACTTGTTTTTTATGCTAGTTTCTCACGGTTTTCTTGCTAAGAAAATTGCTTGCTTCTGCGAAGCTCTAAATGTTCATTGAAAGTTACTAAACCGATGCTGCCATCGTTTGGGAAAATTCAGTTGCCGAGCTTTCCGAAGCATCCGATTGTGAAGACTGTGAAGTTTCTAAGTCGCTTTCAGGGGAGTACATATCACCTTCATGTACCTGCAACTCATGGCAAGGAATTTTATCTGCTAAAATCGCTGTTGCCATCATACCTGTGTGAATCTCCAGTTGGGCTTGTGAGAAAGTTTCAAAAAACAATCGTTGACCTGGGAAAACCACCCGCTCAAAATACCAGTTAGGAATGTTACAAATCCGAGCCACCTGGATATCGCTGGTGGCGTTCACATAACAGCATAGAATTCGGTGGTTGCTTTCTGGTGGTAAGGGATCTAGAATCTGAGCCATAACAAACGAATCCAATTCAAAAATTCGTACGAGAACTATTTTCTACCATAGCAAGGAGCGATCCCAAACTGTTGTAAAAGGGAATACCAACTTGAAAAAAACCACCAATTCTCAAGCTATCGATAGCAGAAAAGTGGGTATTTTCGTTGCTGTAAGGGCAAAATATACCACATTCAGACAAAAACGCCAAATTGGGTTCTCCCTGCTGGAAAAACAAACAGCACTTCCCAATTTACAAAGAATCTTTCCCAAATTAAATAATTTTAAGAAAATTTTCCAAAATTCCACCAATGTACGCACCAGATGCTGCCAAACCTCATGTTTACAGGGCATTTTAGCGTTTTGACCCCGTCCCGTCGCGTTTGCTCTCCTAGTGCGCTTTTTTGCCAACACCGAAAATAAGTAAAAGGCAGCCTTCGGACCACCTATAGAGGGATCTTTGACTTCGCCTATGAGTCCCACTTGTCGGAAGTTCGCCAAATCCCTTCGGGGAATCCCCGTCGCTTGAGCGCGGGGAGTAGTCAAACCAGGGCAGCTTCGTCCCATTTTAGCAAATCTCTGCAAGGCATCATTCGGTTGTATTGGTAGGGGTATCTGGTGACACCAAATCCAACCTAGGGAAACCACAATCTTTCTGTCTGTAGGGGAAACTCCCCGTAATTGCTTTCTTGCTTACCAGGGGATTGGCAAAATCAAAAGCGATCGCTATTTTTGAGAAACAGGCCAAAACCCCCTTGCTAGAAACCTCTCCCCCCAGCAAGCATACCCAAGCAATTTGCGCTATCTTGCTCAAAAGAAACAATTTGGTTGCAAAACCCCGGCTATCGACTGGGAAAGCAATCTTTCTGGCGCACGACGGCACCGCAAGCTAGGCTAAAAAAAGTACCCAACATCCTAGCCAAACCACCATCGATAGATATATGAGTATATGAGTCCCATGCAAGAACCCACTGTAAAAAACGCAAAAATTGCCACCAATCCTGCTTCCGAGCGAATTTTATACGTCCGCTTGCCCTGCAATCCTATCTTTCCCATTGGCGTTGTCTACCTTGCCGACCATGTTCGCAAACAATTCGGCGAGGTCACCCAGCGAATTTTCGATATGGGAACCGTTCCCCCTTTGGATTTTGCCAGAGGATTGGACGAAGCCATTGACGACTTTCAACCCACCCTGCTGGTCTTTTCCTGGCGGGATATCCAAATTTATGCCCCAGTAGGCGGTCGCGGCGGCAATCCCCTGCAAAATGCCTTTGAATTTTACTATGCCAAAAATCCCCTGGTGAAACTGCGCGGGGCATTGGGGGGGTTGAAGATGACCTTGGCTTACTACGGGGAACTGTGGCGCAACCAGCGGTTGATTAAACGGGGGTTGGAACGCGCCCAACGATACCACCCACAAACCCGCGCTATTGTTGGCGGTGGGGCTGTAAGCGTATTTTACGAACAGTTGGGGTATATGATGCCCAAAGGAACCATTATCTCCGTCGGGGAAGGGGAACCCTTGCTGGAGAAATTGTTACGCGGTGAAGATTTTACGGACGAACGCTGCTACATTGTCGGCGAAACCTCACCCCGCGATCGCATGATTCACGAAAAACCCACCAACGTGGAAAAAACCGCCTGCGATTACGATTACATTGCCAGCATCTGGTCGGGGTTTCAATACTACCTACAAGACTCCGACTTTTACGTAGGCGTACAAACCAAACGCGGTTGCCCCCACAACTGCTGCTACTGCGTCTATACCGTCATCGAAGGCAAACAAGTCCGGGTCAACCCTGCCGACGAGGTGGTGGCAGAAATGCGGCAGCTGTACGACCGCGGTATTCGCAATTTCTGGTTTACCGATGCCCAGTTTATCCCGGCGCGCCGCTACATCCAAGATGCCACGGAACTGCTGCAAAAAATCCTGGATGCTGGCATGAACGATATTCACTGGGCAGCCTACATTCGTGCCGATAATCTCACCCCCGAACTGTGCGATTTAATGGTAAAAACCGGCATGAACTATTTTGAAATTGGCATCACCAGCGGTTCCCAAGAGTTGGTGCGCAAAATGCGCATGGGGTACAACCTGCGGGTGGTTTTAGAAAACTGCCGCGATTTGAAGGCTGCCGGATATAACGATTTGGTATCGGTGAACTATTCGTTTAATGTCATTGACGAAACCTACGAGACGATTCGCCAAACCATTGCCTACCATCGGGCGTTGGAAGAAATTTTTGGCGTGGATAAGGTGGAACCGGCAATTTTCTTCATTGGTTTGCAACCGCATACCCATTTGGAAACATATGCTTTCCAACACAATATGCTGGAACCAGATTACAATCCCATGAGCATGATGCCTTGGACGGCGCGGAAGTTGCTGTGGAACCCGGAACCGTTGGGTTCGTTCTTTGGGGAAGTTTGTTTGGAAGCCTGGCGTCGCCACCCCAATGATTTTGGACGTACTGTGATGGCAATTTTAGAGGAACGTCTGGGGCGCAGCAGTTTGGAAGAGGCACTATCGGCACCTTTGCCTGCGGAAAAAGAGAGCAAAGTGTTCGTGGGTACCAGCAACCGATCGCTCTGATATTATACGTTAGTTAAGATGGGTCGGGGAAAATCTCCGGTCCCATCTTTATTTGAAAGGATTGTATTGCAGAAACTGGAGTTTCACTGATGAAAGAATTAGACACCCAAAAAGCCATCGAGCTGTTGAACAATATTATGGAGTACGAACTGGCAGGGGTGGTACGCTACACGCACTATTCACTGATGGTAACCGGTCCCAATCGCATTCCCATTGTGGATTTTTTCAAGGCGCAAGCGACGGAATCGCTGAACCACGCCCAGCAAGTGGGGGAAATTGTTACCGGGTTGGAAGGGCATCCTGTTTTGAAAACGGCCCCTATTGAAGAAAGTTACCAGCATTCGGTGGCAGATATTCTCCAGGAAAGTCTCTACCACGAACAACAGGCTTTGGATATGTACAAGCAGTTGTTAGAGGTGGTGGAAGGGGCCAGCATTTATTTGGAAGAGTTTGCCCGCAACATGATTGGTACGGAAGAGTTGCATACGGTGGAACTGAAGAAGATGCTGCGCGATTTTGCTTCTTAGTTTCTGTTTAGCTTATTCCCTTTGTATGGAACATGCCTAAGTGTTGCCCACTATTTGGGTCTAGATGCG
Source organism: Geitlerinema sp. PCC 9228 (assembly GCF_001870905.1). Classification (NCBI taxonomy): domain Bacteria; kingdom Bacillati; phylum Cyanobacteriota; class Cyanophyceae; order Geitlerinematales; family Geitlerinemataceae; genus Geitlerinema; species Geitlerinema sp. PCC 9228. The sequence continues at coordinate 7,042 of NZ_LNDC01000174.1, read as the reverse complement.
CTTATAGGGTGGGCGTGGCCCACCCTACAGGATTAGAATTCGCCTTTGCTACGGCGGATGTGTTCCATAATTTTGGTCTTGCGGGCATCGCGCTCTCTAGGATTGGAGTTTTCCCCCAATTTGAGATCGCTGGTCATGTTGAGATGGCGCTGGATGCGTGCTTTGCGTTCGTCGGTGCTTGCCATAGGAATACTTCCTGTCGAAAATGCTGAACTTGGGCATCGATAAGGATTCCGCCTATCATTCTAACGGCGATCGCAACCATTGGAAGTTGTCTAGATCGGGGAATTTCCGAAATTGGTTGGCTGGCCCCCTACGGGATATGCCTACAATGTGGTAGAACCAACGAACATTCTGCAAAACTTCTATCAGATAGCGTTTCATCTCATGACAGCAACCCAACTTCGCTCCATCGAACAACCCCAAGAATGGAATCTATCGGATCTGTATCGGGGATTTGACGATCCGCAACTGCAAGCCGACTTGCAATCGTTGCAAACCCAAGCGCAAGAGTTTCGCGATACCTACCGCTCTCGGGTTGCCCAACTGACCCCCGAGGAAATTGCCAAGGCATTGCAAACTTTAGAAGCGATCGCCCAGAAATCCGATGCCATTTACAGCTATCCCTATCTCGTCTTTGCCGCCGATACCCGCAACAGCGAAGCCAAAAAGTTGTTAGACCGGGTTATGGAAGCGATCGCTGGCATTGAAAACCAGCTCCTGTTTTTTGAGTTGGAATTGCAACAACTGGAGGCTACGCACCTACAACAGTTACAAAACCATGCCAGTTTGACCAACTACCGCCATTATCTACATCGCCTGGTGGAAAAGCGCCCCTACAAACTCTCGGAGGCGGTGGAACAGGCGCGCAATCAGAGCAATCTCACTGGTAGAGAAGCCTTTATCCAACTGCGATCGCTCCACCTCGGCGAACAGGAATACGAACCCGTCACCACCAATGACGGCAACACCGCCAGTACCGAAGCAGAACTTAGTGCCCTCCTGTTCCAAGCCAACCCCGACATCCGCTACCAAGCTTACCGGTCGGTACGAAATGTTCTCAAAGAACACAATTCCCTGTACGGCTATATTCTCAACACTGTTGCCCGCGACCATCGCATCGAAAATGAAATGCGGGGCTACCAATCCACCCTGCAAAAACAACTGCTGCTGGATGAAGTTTCCGAATCGGTGTTCCGTGCCATCATGGACAGCACCAGGGAACGCTTTGACTTATTCCAACAATACTACCACCTCAAGGGAGAAGCCTTAGGGCAAAAAATTCGCATTTGTGATATTTACGCCCCCTGGGATAACAACGCCGAAAGCGCTGCCACCATCAGCTACCAAGAAGGCATTGCCACGCTGCTGGAAGCCCTAGAACAGTTTGACATCAACTATGCCCGTCGCGCCGAAGAATTTTTCCTCAAAAATTGGGTAGACGCCAAAGTCCGCCCTGGCAAGCGCGGTGGTGCCTTCTGTTCCTACATCCACGGCAAACACAGCTACATTCTGCTCTCCTACACCAACGATTACAATTCTTTGTTTACCCTCGCCCACGAACTGGGTCATGGCTTGCATTTTGACTGGATCGAAGACCGCCAGTCGTACTTCAACAGCGACCCGCCGATGGTTTTGGCGGAGGTGGCGTCTACGTTTAACGAACTGCTGCTGCTAGACCGTTTGCTGGAAAAAAGCCAAGACAACCCGACCTTGCGCAAAGCGTTGCTCACCCGGCAGCTAGAAGACCAGCTCAACCTGCTATTTCGCCAAAGTACCATCAGCCGTTTGGAACTCAAATTGCACGAACGCGCCGCAGAGGTCGGCAGCTTTGACCATCGGTGGGTAAACGAACAGTGGATGTCCTTGTATGAAGAGCTAACTGGTGATGCTGTGGCGTTGCTACCGGAACATCAATACGACTGGGCGCGCATCGGGCATATTTTCTTCAAGCCTTTTTACTGCTACCAGTACACGGCATCGAATATTGTCAGTTTGGCGTGCTATCAAAAATACCGTCAGGTGGGGAAAGATTTTATTCCCGGTTATTTAGAATTATTGGCATCTGGCGGCAGCATGAATCAGGTGGATGCTTTGCGTCGTTATGTGGATGTGGATTTGGAAGATCCAGCGACCATTGGCAATGCACTGGAGTACGTGGAAGGGTTGCTGGCACAGTTAAAAGCAATTCTGTAATGTGGACAGCTTCCTTCAAAGTTTACAAAAAATAATTGGGATATTTTGACAGGGGCGTTTCGCAAAGCGCCCCCACCACGGAATTTGGGGACCTCTAGAATTTTATGGTCTTGCGGATACTACCCCTACATTTTTGTGGGTGTATGTACATCGGATTTCTTATAACTTGCAATGATACTTGAAAGCAACTTTCATTCCACAAACCGTACGCCTGTGCTACCGAAGTAACGTCGGTACAGCTCGCAACTGGGGGTAGCCAACTGCCCTCGAAACTGAATCAATCCCATATGTCGCAGTTGCAAGGCTTTTTGAACGCTAATTTCCATGCCGCAAGGATGGCGGGCTACAGTGCGCATGGTTTCCAACAGAGAAGGCTGCTGTTCGAGATATTTTAGGAGTTGCTGCAGGTGGTCGCTAAAAATACTGTCAAGGGCGATCGCATTTTCGGATAGCTGTGACAAACTGACATTTTCTTGGCTCAAATGAAATAGGGACAACTGGGTCAAGTAGGGATGGCCGCCCACCAAGGAAAAAATCGTTCTGGCTGTCTCCTGGTAGGATTGGATGTCGTAACGGTGGGTTAGATCTTCCACCTGCTTCCAAGTAAACCCGGATAGTTGCAAGCACAGTCCCACATTATAAAGGGATGGGTAGAAAGTCCAAGGCAGTGGCTGAGTAGTAGTGGAGCGAATTAAAATTAGGCGCAAGCGCTGCCAAATGGCATACTGTGGCAACTGAGAGTGCCCTCGTTCGTACCAGGAACGCAGCATCCCAAAAAAGTCCCTGGCTAGTTCGGGATAGGCAAACAGTTGGTCAAGCTCGTCAATAACCAGCGCCAGAGGGGATGGGTCAGCAGGCAGCAAATAGGTTTCAAAATACGCCGAACAGATGTAGCTGCTGCCTAGGGTAGTATCCCAGCGTTGGGAGATTTCATGCGGTAAACCCAAATCTGTGGCGACCATGGCACAGAACCACTGGTAAAATCGGTCGACATCTTGAAATACTTGCTGGTTACACCCTTGCAAGCTCAACATGGAAGTGCGAAAACCGCGATCGCTAGCGGCATTGGCAGCATGCAGAGCGAGAGAGGTTTTGCCAAACTGGGAGGGAGCTTCGATTTTCAGCAAAGCACCCGGTCTACAAATTTCCGCGACACAAAGCCGCTCGTTTTCTCCGCGGTAAATATAAAAAGGGTTATCCAGAGTTAAAGGTCCTTGGAAAGGTAGGTATAGTAACTCGTCAATGGCTTCTTTAGTGTAACTTTCTTCCGGGGTCAGCACATCATCCAGTTCGAGGTTCAAACCAAAGGCGGCAAAGTAGGTTTCTAAAGTCTGCCAGTCCACAGGTTCTTGACGGCGACGAAGCTTAGTAATGGTGTTGGTACTCAAGCTGGTTATTTGGCTTAGCTGTTCCAAGGTGTAGGGTTTGCTTTGGTTGTAGCGAATAGAAGACAAACGTTCCGCAGCTTGCAGGCGCTGCCACCCTTGAGAACTCAAAATGGTGCCCCGGCGTCTTTCTGGCGGTTGCGATAGTTTTGCCATAAACAGTTGTTTTCTTGCTTCGGAATGATGGATTTTCTCTGTGGTTGAGTATACGCTGCTACAGACATACGATAGAATAGCCAAAAAGTTTTTCTAGAGATTACTTTCAGGCTAGTGAAGTTTTCTTAAGGGAGCTTGACATCATAACCAAAGAGATAGAAAATTTTCTATTTATGTTTTGTTAAATTAGCTATTGCTCATACTCACTCAATATTATTATATTATTTTATTTATAACATTTCCTGAAAAACGATGCAAAACTATCCCCCTAAAACTCGTCAGATTCCCCAATTCAGGGGGGTTCAGGGAGAAAAATGAAGGTTTTGTAGCTGGTAATTTCCCCTGGATTCTTAGCGTCCATGACTACAGTTTTTCGCGATCTATGAGGGATTGTCGATGAATTTCAACCGTTTTAGTTCGGTATTTCGTCCCCTATTGGCTAAGAAAATCCGTAAAAATTACATTAAATTGCGATATTAAGTTGAGATATTAAGTGGTCCTACTGGTGAGCTTGCTTTACTATGAGAGCGGAAATGGTATTGAGGAGTTCCTAAAATTGGAGCTTATAAAACTCATAAGCTTAAGCAACCAGTACCCATAACTTGCCCATGTCTTCTCATATGTATGTTGCTGGAACCACACCCCAACCCAGTGCTTGCCCAGTTGGGTCAATTTTTGAGCACTTGCCGGGAGCTGTTTATCGCTGTTATTTTTCCCAGGAGCAAGTCAAATTTTTGCTGGACAAAAAAATTGCAGAACTCACCGGCTACCCCGCCACTCATTTTTTGCAAACAGGACGTACCGGCTGGCAAAACCTCGTCCATCCAGAAGACCGAGAGATTATCTGCCAAAAACTGCATAGCAAGCTGCAGCAGCGCAGTTCCTACCAGCTCATCTATCGCATCCAAACTCCTGAGAGAAACTACCAGTGGATTTGGGATATTGGGCGCGGCCAATTTGATGTCCAAGGAAATTTGCTGTGGTTGGATGGCTACGTTCTTCCCATCGACAGCGATTATCTACCTCCACCCAACCAAGGCAACAGTGAGTGCCAGCGCCACCTCAGCCAGGAACAAGCAGAAAAACATCGCCTGTTACACACCATTCCCGACGCCATTTTTTATATCGACTGCCAGGGAACCTTACTGGAATATTTTCCTGCCGAGGGAGATCCCCAAGCTTGGCAGCCGGAGGCTATTGCCGGTCAATCCCTCACGGATATTTTTCCTAAGGATTTAGCCGATTGGTTTGCCTATCACTGCCAGCAAGCTTTGGAAACTGGCAACCTTCAAAACGGCGAGTACAACCTTGCGGTCAACGGCAACTGGCATCAGTACGAGGCGCGTTTTACACCCAGCGGTAGCGGCAAAGTTTTGGCTATTGTCCGCGATATTAGCGATCGCAAGCGTATAGAAGCCAAACTCCGCATGGCGCAAGTCACCGAACGCCAAAAAGCCAAGCAGTTACAAGAAACATTAGAACAGTTACAGCAAACCCAAGCGCAACTGGTGCATTCGGAAAAAATGTCGGCTTTGGGTTCTATGGTGGCTGGCATTGCTCACGAAATTAACAATCCGGTGAATTTTGTAACTGGCAATGTGGAGTACGCCATTGAATATGCCAATAGCCTGTTTGAGTTGATTCAGCTGTACGAACAATACGTGCCGGAAAAGCCAGAGAAAATTCAAGACTACATCGAAGAAATCGAACTAGATTTTATCAAAACGGATTTCCCCCAGCTTTTAGAGGGGATGAAAAGTGGGGTAGAACGCATTGGCGAAATTGTGCGATCGCTACGCAATTTTGCCCGTTTGGACGAATCGGAAAAGAAAATTGTAGATATTCACGAAGGCTTAGAAAGTACCCTCGCTATTTTGCGCCACCGCTTGCAAGGGGAGCATTTGGCAACCCCTATTCAACTGGTGAAAAATTACAGCCAGTTGCCCAAAATGGAATGCCACCCCGGCTTGCTCAATCAAGTATTTGCCAACATTCTTACCAATGCGATCGATGCCGTGGAAAACTGGCAAGACCCGCACTCGTTACCCACCGTTTCTATCACCACCGAACAAACCCCAACCAATACGGTGATTCGCATTCGCGATAATGGACCGGGAATTCCTGAAGCAACCATGAAACGCATGTTTGAACCATTTTTCACTACCAAATCTCCAGGAAAAGGAACGGGATTGGGACTATCGATTTCCTATTCCATCGTTACGGAAAAACACGGAGGTAAACTATATTGCCTCTCCCAATTAGGAGAGGGAACGGAGTTTGTTATCGAAATTCCCAAGCAGACCCAAAGGAGTGGAAAACAGTAAGAATGTTGGCACTGAGTTTCGAGCATGCCCTTAAAAATCAAGAACTCCAGGTTTACTACCAACCCCAAGCCTGTACTGATACAGGAGAAATTGTTGGTGTGGAAGCTTTGGTTCGCTGGCAGCATCCCTATTGGGGAAATGTACCACCTTCGGATTTTATTCCCATTGCCGAAAAATTAAATTGGATCTGGACAATTGATAAGTGGGTGATGAAAACTGCTTGCCAGCAAATGGCAGATTGGCATGCCGCGGGATATCCCCTCAAACTGTCTATTAACTGGTCGGCGAGAAACTTTCAAAATCCCGATGTGGTCGATCGGGTGGCAGAAATTTTGAAGCAAATGCAACTCGATCCTGTTTATTTGGAAATTGAGCTGACGGAGACGATACTTTTGGAAGATTTTCAAAAAGCTTTGGCTACGATGCGAGGATTGTGCCGGTTGGGGGTACGAGTTGCCCTGGATGATTTTGGGACTGGCTATTCTTCTTTTTTCAATCTCAAACAGTTTCCGTTTAACAGTTTGAAAATTGACCGCAGTTTTATGAACAATCTCTATCCCAATTCCAAAAATGCAATTATTGTCAAATCCATTATTGAAATGGGGCATTTGTTGCATCTGGATGTGGTGGGAGAAGGCGTGGAAACGGAAGAACAGTTGGAGTTTTTGCACCAGCATCACTGCGATGCCTGGCAGGGATATTTGCTCAGCGCACCCATAACGGCGGCGTATTTTATGGAAGTGTTTTTGCGGGGCGATCGCAAGTTTTTTTCTTTAAGAGAAAAAAGTTTGGATGCTAGCTAAATGAAGATACTTTTGGTCGCAAACTTTGCAATTGCTATGTCAAAACAGGGGCGGCCTCCACCGCCAGAACAATCAATCTACTGGTTTGTTAAGCAGTCAGCACCCCCGGCTGAAGCACGGGGGCTTCATGCCTCCAGCTTCAGGTAGCTGACCAGCCTAAGCCCTTTGGGGGCTACGT
>NZ_LNDC01000173.1 GCF_001870905.1 Geitlerinema sp. PCC 9228 | reverse complement strand
TGACTCCGTTCCACTCCATGGCCTCGGCTTTCATCCCGACGCTCGCCTTCGGCAGAGTGTGGGGCTTCCCGCCAATTAAGCTAACGACCCAACAATCGCACCACGCCAACACCGCCAAAATACAAACTCAAAATCGCACCGCCGAGCAAACTTTGGGTCAGTGGGTCTGTAGAAGGCGTTACCACCGCCCCAGCCACTGCCGCGGATAGCACCACCACCCGCCATCCAGAAAGCATTTGTCGGGAAGACACAATCCCCAACAAACCCAACAAAATCTGAATCACCGGCACCTGAAAAGCCACTGCCGTACTGAACATCAGCAGCAATACGAACTTAAAATACTTATCAATGGACCACAACTGGTCCACCACACCTTCTCCGTAATTAATAAAGAACTTCAACGCCGCCGGAATTACTGCCACATAGGCAAACACCAATCCCAGCACAAACAAAATACTCGATCCAAACACCACCGGTCCCAGCAGTTTGCGTTCCGATCGCTTCAACCCTGGCAACACAAACTTGACCACTTGGTAAATAATAAACGGTGTTGCCAGCAACAAACCGCTGTATCCGGCGACCTGTAGCGAAACAAAGAAATACTCTCCAGGAGCCAGCTGTAAAAATTTCACCCCTTGTGCCGGTCGCTGCAAAATATTAACCAGGGGTTCCACGCCCAAAAAACAAACCACAATCCCTACAAATACAGCAATCAGAGCATAAAAAATCCGCTGGCGCAACTCCTCCAAGTGGTCGAACAGGGACATTTCCACATCGTCGGGGAGTTCGTCGTCCGTTTCGTCGTTGGTATGGTTTTCCGGTTGCGATTCGGGTGGGGGCGTTTGCGTTGCTGTGTTGCTACGGTCAAATTGACTGTTGGTAGCTTGCGGATCGGGTTCGGAAGGACGATTTGGGTTTGAAGGCACGGTTATGACTCCCAGGCGCTGACCATATTTTATTTTCAATCGAGCAAAAAATGCCAAACAAAGGGGCGGCTGCGATCGCCCCTTTCTGCTGTTACCTAGCTAGCGAGTTGCTGCTGGTTCTGCCGTAGCTTGGGCACGGTCGGCTTCTTCCTGCGGTAAAGCTGCATAGAGTCGGTTGAGGGCATTGACATACGCATTGGACGCCGCAACGATAATATCTGTGTTGGCAGCGTGACCGGAGAAAATGCGTTCGTTGTGCCGCAGGCGAATGGTCACCTCGCCAATGGCATCGATTCCTGCCGTTACCGACTGGACCGAAAACTCAATCAGTTCGTTGGGAACGTTGACCACCCGGTTCATCGCCTTGTAAACAGCATCCACCGGTCCGGTGCCAATGGCCGCATCGGTGAGTTCTTCGCCGCTGGGGGTGCGTAAAGTAACCGTTGCCGTTGGACGGGCGCTATCGCCGCAGGAGACTTGCACCAGTTCCAAATGGAAGTATTCGGGGGGCTGGTTGATTTCGTCGTTGACAATGGACTCTAGGTCCCAATCGGTGATTTCCCGTTTCTTGGCGGCAAAGGCTTTAAACCGGAGAAAGGCCTTGTTGAGGGCATCTTCGGACAGGTCGTAGCCCAGCTCTTGCAAGCGGGTTTTGAAGGCGTGGCGACCGGAAAGTTTGCCCAAAACCATGCGGTTGTCGGTCAATCCGATGGACTGGGCATCCATGATTTCGTAGGTGGTGCGGTTTTTCAGGACGCCATCCTGGTGAATGCCGGATTCGTGGGCGAAAGCGTTGGCACCGACGATGGCTTTGTTGGGTTGGACCATCATGCCGGTGAGGTTGGAGACCAAGCGCGAGGTTTTGTAGATTTGGCGCGTATCGATGTTGGTGAGGGGTTCTTGGGAGTCTTCCGGTCTGCCTAAGTAGGGATTGTAATACTGACGCCGTACGTGCAAGGCCATGACCAATTCTTCGAGGGCTGCGTTGCCCGCCCGTTCGCCAATGCCGTTGATGGTGCATTCCAGCTGTCGGGCACCGTTTTTCACCGCTTCTAGGAAGTTGGCAACGGCCAAGCCCAGGTCGTTGTGACCGTGGACGGAAATAATGGCGCGATCGCTGTTGGGGACGTTTTCTTTGATGCCGCGAATCATGGCACCAAATTCTCTGGGCATCATGTAGCCCACGGTATCGGGAATGTTAATGGTGGTTGCCCCAGCGTTGATGGCGCGTTCGATGATTTCGTAGAGGAATTCCGGATCGGTACGGGTGGCATCTTCCGGGGAGAATTCCAAATCGTCTACGAAGTTTCTGGCGTAAGCCACCATTTCTTCGGCGATTTCCAGGACTTCTTTGCGGCTTCGCTTGAGTTTGTGTTCCAGGTGAATGTCGGAGGTGGCAATAAAGGTATGGATGCGCCGGTTGGCGGCTGGTTTCAGTGCTTCGGCAGCTTTTTCAATATCTTTGCGCGCCGCCCGGGCGAGGGCGCAGATGGTGGGACTTTCCGGTTCGGATGCGGTTTCGCAAATTTTTTGTACGGCTTCAAAGTCTCCGGGGCTGGCGTAGGGAAAGCCGGCTTCAATGATATCCACGCCCAATTGGTTGAGGGCGCGGGCAACGGTGACTTTTTCGTCTACGTTTAAACTAGCCCCGGGAGATTGTTCTCCGTCGCGGAGCGTGGTATCAAATATAAGGATTCTGTCTGGGTTGGGCGTCATCATGTGTTTACCTCCAGACGCTTCGCTAGCATCTGCTTGCCGACGATAAGTTGCAACTGCAACTGCAATATCTTGATAATACTGTATCTTTTTTGGGATTTTTTATGCAGCCAAATTGAAGGCGCGATCGCTAGTAGGCCAGCCTTTCCATGCTACTGGTATCTCGCATGTCTACTTTCTCGATGTACTCGCGAATGTCGTTGAGGTCGATATAGCGATCGGTGGCGTTGCGCAACTCCCGCGCGATCATGCCCTCTGTAGACACTACGGTAATATGGGTGTTTTTGGAACGCAACAGTTCGATGGCTCGCTCGAAATCTCCATCTCCGCTAAATAAGACCACGTGGTTGTATTGTTCTACGGTATTGAACATGTCAATGACAATTTCTATATCTAAGTTGGCTTTTTGCGAGTAACGCCCGGAAACGTCGTCGTAATATTCTTTGAGAACTTTTGTACGCACGGTATAGCCTAGACTGATTAGCGCATCACGAAAACCGCGTTGGTCTTGGGGGTCTTTGATGCCGGTGTACCAAAAGGCGTTGACCAGGGCTGTATTTGTTCCTTTTACGAAATACTCTAGAACTCTTCTTGGGTCAAAAAACCATCCGTTTTTTTGTTGCGCGTAGAACATATTATTTCCGTCTACAAATACAGATAGACGGTTTTGGGTGTACATCATAAAAACTTATACCAAGTGTAGAAACCTTGACAGCTATAGAAGAAATATGGAAATCATCTTTACTTTCTAGAAAAAACAATTCTAGAAATAACATTTTTGCTATTCAAAGAAAATAGAATCGAGAATTTTTTCTGCCATGTTGCCAAAAAAAGGTGGGGCAACAACGACCGGTCGCCTCGGGGCGCGATCGCGATGCGGACCAGCCACCAACAGCCAACGATGGTGGCTCAACCCCCTATTTTTCCCGTTTTAGGGAGGAAATCTCCCTCTACACATAAAAAAAATTTATGCCATGCTAACATAACTTTTAGTTTTATAAATAGTACCCTCCTGCCTAGGAGTTGCCCCATATCCTAGAAAGTTGGGAGGTATTTTTTTATTGATAGCTAGGACAATTCTTTATTATAAGTCGATTGTGGATTGATTTTGTTTGAAATATATTTAGCCAGCTCGGGGCTTGCCATTGTCCTGGTTAGGTGTTGCCATCGAAAATTTCGTTGCCAGCAGCAACCGTCGGTAGGTCCGAAAAAAGACATACCGCAGATGTAGCTAGCGTGTTTCACGGCTAGCTCCTAACCTGTAGGCTACCACCACCAAAACCGTCAGACTTTGCTGCTTTCAATTGCCCAGCGGGATAGCTCGGTGCGATTGTGCAAACCGGTTTTGCCCAGCATATTGCTGACGTGGCTTTCGATGGTCCGCTGGCTAACATCCATAATTTCCGCAATTTCTCGGTTGGCCATGCCCCTAGCCACCAACTGAACCACTTTCAGTTCCGTGGGAGTCAGTTCGATATTTTGCGGCACTTTTAAATGGGAAGCTTGCTGACCTTGTTGGGTTTTATGCTGGATGAGACGGGAAGCTTGTTTGAGGGAAGACTCTACCTGCGCCACCAATTCTTCTGGTTCAAAGGGCTTCACCATGTACACATCTGCCCCCATGTTCAAACCTTTCACCCGGTCTTGGCTTTGGCCTTTTGCCGAAAGAAACAGAACGGGAATCCAGCTAGTACGGGGATTTTCCCGGATGTGTTTGACCAAAGCATACCCGTCCATTTCCGGCATCATAATGTCGCAGACAATCAGATCCGGAACTTGCGTTTCCAGCACCTCCAGAGCTTCCCGGCCGTTTTCTGCCGTGATGACTTTGTACCCTCGAAATTCCAAGTAGTCTTTGACTAACAAAATTAAGTTGGGGTCGTCATCAACGAGAAGTAATTCTTTTTGCAATTGTGCATTTGTTCCCTTCATTCCAACAGTACTCGCATTTACGTATTGAATAAGGTTTACCAATGTTCCTCAAGCATTCAGGAGCCAGGAAAATCTTTTGGTTTTTCCTCAGAATTTGCCTGACAGTGGACCCAACAGTTGTTGTCCCAGCTATAGAAAGTGACTTCAGGAAAACTCCCTCAATTTCATCTATAACAATAATTCCACTAATATTCTATTAGAAAGCAACTGCAGACCTTATACTCAGTTTCCCATACAATCTTACTATAGCTCAAAAACGGCATCTGTAGAAGCTTTTAACGGCTAAAACCCACTACCATAGCTCCAAGTACTGCGATCGCTTACGGATGTTCCTGATGGCTGTGGGTATGCGATCGCACTCGATCCACCAGCGATCGCACGGAGTCGGTTCCTTGCGAAGGATGAAACTGCAAAGGCAACTTGCGTCGAGCCAACAATCGCAATCCCAACGGCCCCATCGACAGTAACGTTTTCCACCCTTGCAAAGAATAATTATACAACTGAATGGCAAACTTGCGCTCGTTGAGCCATCCTCCTTCCCGTACCAAATCCACCAATAATTTGCGGTGGCGTACCGGTTGGCTGTCAGTTTTCTCCCGCCGGGGCAAAATTTCCTGTTTGATATCGGTAATTCTGTCGAGAGGTGCCACCCCCATGGGACACACCTCGTTACAGTAGTAACACCGAGTACACCCCCACACACCGCTGTCGGCATTGTCGTACTCGTCTAACCTTTGGCTCGTGTGGTCGTCTCGCGAATCAGCTACCATACGATAGGCTTTCGCCAAAGCGTGGGGACCCACAAAATTTTCATTCACCTCCCGGGCATTGCACTCAGAATAACAGGCACCGCACATAATACAGTTGCCGGTAGCCTCTAGCTTTTGGCGTTGTTGGGGCGTTTGCAGAAATTCCCGTTCCGGTAGCTGCCTGGCTTCGGTACTCACATAGGGGTCCACCGCCTCCAGATGGTTCCAGAAACGGCTCATATCCACCACCAAATCCTTGATAACCGGCATATTCCCCATGGGGGCTACCAAAATTTGCGGAATTTCCGGTATGGGGCTGCCTTGCTGCTGCAAAATTTGTTGCTGCCGCTGCCATTCCCGCTCTACATTTTCTTTGCAAGCCAAAGCGGAACGACCGTTAATGCGCATGGCACAGCTACCGCAGATGGTATTGCGGCAGTTTTTGCGAAAAGCCAAGCTGCCATCTTGTTCCCATTTGATGCGGTTGAGGGCATCCAGAATGGTGCTGCCGGTATTGACTTCTAGGGAATAGTCTTGCCACCGCGGGGAGGTATTTTGGGTTTGGCGCAGGATGCGAAATCGAACTTGCATAACCAATTGTTTTTTTTTCGGACTACCTTGTCCTGGTATGGGGCGCTTGTTCTTTATTGTAGGCAGGTTGCTTGCAGAAATGCTAGGCAGGAACGCTTAAGTGCCGAAACAAGCTGGCGAGAATGCTGTTAGAGAGCAAAAAGCCTTCTGGGTCTTGCAGCCGCAGATGCGTGGCGTTTTCCGGGAGGGGATGGCAAGGATCGTCGGGTAGAGAAAGCAGTTGATTGTCGGCGGTGGTGAGTTCTACCCAATGGTGCCAACCGTCGGTTTGCAAGCTACGACAGATGGCCTTGGGCACTTCTTCACCAAATTTTTGGGCGATATCGGGTAGGGAAATGCCTTCAGCCAGGCGCAATCCCAGCATGACGGTTTCCAACAGTTGGTCTTGGAGGGAATCGGGGGGTGGTAGTTCTACGTTGTGGTTTTCCCAATTTTGCACCCAGGTTTTGTATGCTTTTAGGGTTCGCCCGCGGGTAAGGCGGCGTCGGTAGAGGTAGCTGGTGGCCCCCATGCCGAAGCCGTAGTAGGGTTGGTTTTCCCAGTAGGCGCGGTTGTGAAGGCATTGATAGCCGGGTTTGGCGTAGTTGGAAATTTCGTAGTGTTGGTAGCCGGCGGCGGTGAGTTGGGCGCAGGTTTGTCGGTACATTTCGACGGTGGTGGCTTCTGGAGGCAGGGGGGCGGTGTTGCTTTGGTAGTAGCGGGCGAAGGGGGTTTTAGGTTCTACGATGAGGTCGTAGACGGAAATATGGGTGGCTTGGGTTGCGATCGCTCGATGGAGGGTTTCTTTCCAGTCGGCGAGGGTTTGATGGGGAAGTCCGGCCATGAGGTCGATGCTGAAGTTGGAGATGCCGGTGGTGTGGATCAGCTGGATGGCGGTGTGGATATCCGCCACAGAATGCGATCGCCCGCTAACTTGTAGCAGGGGGTCTTGAAAGGCTTGGACACCCAAGCTAAAACGGTTGATTCCTCTTTGTAGGAACCCTTCTAGTTGCTGGCGGTCGAAGGTGCCCGGGTCGATTTCCATGGAAATTTCCGCGTCGGGTTCGATCCCAAAAGCAGCTTTAAGGGTCTCCAAGATTTGGGTTACTTGCGCTAGGCTAAGGAGTGAAGGTGTACCGCCACCGAAAAAAACCGTTTGCAGGGGGACACCGGTGGCTGGGGTGGCTTGAATTTCTCGACACAGCGTATCTACGTATTTTTGAATGGTACCGGAATTGTCCCCATGTTTGCGATCGCCCACCACGGAAACCGGAAAATCGCAGTAATAGCAACGCCTACGGCAGAAAGGAATGTGAAGGTAAGCACAGCGAGGCATTTTCTCCATAGCAACAGCAACCATATGGCTCCTATTTGTTTGCCAACAACCGAAAAGATTCCCCAGGTAGGTTTGTTGAGGATTTTTTTTCATTCTGCCTTGCAAATTTTCGTTAATTTTCCCACCTTAGTGGGGTGCTAGGCTGGAACGATATAATAAATGGAATCTATTTGCTTCCATTTGGTTTTGGTTTCTTAGCAGGATTCTAAAAGAAGTTTCCCCATAGCCATTATCCATACATTCCGTTGCTCAAAAAACGTTTCTTGTTATGATTGATACTATTATTATCATTGCCTTTATCGTAGCAGGAGCTGGCATCGGCTTTTACAGCGTCGATTTGCTCCCGGAAAGCACGCGCGCGCAGATAACCAACCCCGAGGGATTGGGTTGGGTAACCGGCGGTTTTGGTGCTTTGGTCTTTGGTGTCGTTGGGTTGCGGGTCCAGATGGCTTACCGCCGTTTGGAAGATCGGTTTCGCGAGATGCCAGTGGAAATGCTGATTACCCGAGCCATTGGTTTGGTGGTGGGATTGCTGGTAGCTAATTTAATGCTAGCACCTTTATTTTTGCTACCCATTCCCGAAGAGTTTAGTTTTATCAAACCTTTGGTGGCGGTGGTAGGTAGCATTATGTTCGCGGTGTTGGGCATTGCGATCGCGGATACACACGGTCGTTCCTTTTTGCGGCTCATCAACCCCAATTCGGCCGAAATGATGATGGTGGTGGAAGGGACGCTCAAACCGGCTGCTACCAAAGTTTTGGATACCAGCTGCATCATTGACGGTCGCATCGAACCGCTGTTGGAAGCTGGTTTTATTGAAGGGCAAATTTTGGTGCCCCAGTGCGTTTTGCAAGAGTTGCAATTAATTGCCGATTCCCCCAATCCACAAAAACGCAGCCGCGGTCGCCGGGGATTGGAAATTCTCAACCGCATGCAGGAAAACTATCC
This sequence comes from Geitlerinema sp. PCC 9228, assembly GCF_001870905.1. Classification (NCBI taxonomy): domain Bacteria; kingdom Bacillati; phylum Cyanobacteriota; class Cyanophyceae; order Geitlerinematales; family Geitlerinemataceae; genus Geitlerinema; species Geitlerinema sp. PCC 9228. The sequence goes on along the minus strand of NZ_LNDC01000173.1, from coordinate 42,147 downwards.
CAATCGCATTTTGATTCACTCAGCGAACTACGAGGATTTGACCACCGTCGATGCCAAGTTGGTGCGTTTGGCCCAGGAAATCAATGCTACCCTACTGACCAACGATTACAACCTGTCCCAGGTGGCGGGGGTGCAAAAGGTGCCCGTTCTCAATATTAACGATATTGCCCACGCGGTGCGTCCTTTGTATTTACCGGGCGATCGCATCGAACTGAAAATTCTTAAAGAAGGCAGGGAACCGGAACAGGGAGTGGGCTACCTAGAAGATGGCACCATGGTGGTGGTGGAAGAAGGCAGCCCCTACATTGGAGATGAGTTGCAGGTGGTAGTGACCAGTTCCTTGCAAACCTCTGCCGGGCGGATGATTTTTGCCAAACCTGTCAGTGCGGAGGAAGTTACGGTTTAAGCCATTGACCACTTCTCAGACAGCCATCCCCAGCACCACCAAAGGGGATGGCCAACTTTTCCTAGGGGATTACTCGGAATTGGATTTTTGACCCCCTAGTTTGGTTTTGGCAGCCATGCGGCTTTTCTTACGGTCGGTTTCGGAGAGGTCTTGACCGGATTGCAGGCGGGTGGCATTTTCCTGCAAGACCGTAGCACCGTTGTTATCGCCCATTTGCAAGGCGGTTTTGGCAGCTGACTGCAGCATGGTGGCTGCCCCCGCGCGATCGCCCTGTTGCAATTTTTGTTCGGCGATTTGGGTTTGCCGGTATTTTGCCAAAGCCGACACATGTTGGACCACTTCGTCGTTGGGGGCAGGTTGGAAGCTTTTGAGAACGTTGGCCTCTACCGACGTTGAGTCGGAAAAAATCCCCGTTTCCCCCGAACCCGGATCGTCGTATCGAACCTGCAAGCTAGCGATGGGCTGTTTTCCTTCGGGTAGCTGGCTGATGTACAAATTGGCGACAATGACCCGGGGATCGTCTTTCATTAAATCCCCCAAACGGACTTCGTAGCAGCTATCTTTCATTTCGCCAGTGAGTTCGATGGTTTCTGGGGCCACTTGGGCAACGGGTTTCATTTCTGCCAGGCGGGTTGGCGGCATCAAACCAATCAGCAAATAGGCGTTGGTCAGGCTGACCGATTGTACTCGGCGGAACAAGCGAGCAAATTCTTCGACGGCCGTTTCAGGGGTCTCGATGTAAACTAGGCTACCGCCACCGCTGTCGGCAATTTTTTCCAATACGTCTTGGTTCCAGTGGCTGCCAAAGCCCAGACTGTTGATGGTGGCGTTGTTGCTGGTGGCAAATTCTGCCAGGTTCAGGCAGCGGTTGTTATTGCCATGTTCGTTTTCGCCGTCGGTAAGGAGGAAAATTTGGGAAATGTAGTTGCCGCTGGCTTGGAAGAGGGTATCTAGCCCCACTTTCATGCCTTCGTCAATGGAAGTGCCGCCGGTAGCTTGTAGGTCTTGGATTTGGTTTTTAATCCCGTCGCGATCGCTGAGTTCTTGGTTGGGTAGGATAACGCTGGCTTTGTGGTTGAAAGCCACCACCGACAAGCGATCGCCTTCCGCAAGACTATCGATGATTTGTTCGGCAGCCTGCTTCACCCGCGAGATGGGACGTCCGTCCATCGAACCGCTATGGTCTAAAATTAAAGTTAAATTTAACGGGGCTGTGCGATCGTTTTCATCGGGCACCGCACTGACCGAAACCGATAGCTGCCGCTGGTTGCCACTAGTATTGGCATCTAGATTAGCATCGCTAAGAGCAGGTTGTAAGTTAATTTTCATAAACGAGCTCCCCAATTGGATAAGTGCACATTCCAACTCTAGTTTCCCCAATATCCCATTGCCCAGCTACCCCTCATTTCCTGTTAAGTTAAAAGAAAGGCTATCATAAATCAAAGAAGCAGTGAAGCTTATGGAATCACCAATTCGGGCAGTACAAGCTCCTTACTACGAAGGGGGCGGGGACATGCGAACGCCCCCGCCAGACTTGGAATCGCTCATTCTCAAAGAAAGAATTGTCTACCTGGGAATGCCTTTGGTCCCCCAGGTAACAGAACTGATCATCGCTGAGTTGCTGTACCTGCAGTACGAAGACCCGGAAAAACCCATCAAGATTTATATCAATTCCACGGGAACTTCCAGCTATAGCGGCGACCCCGTCGGCTGGGAAACAGAAGCGTTTGCTATTTGCGATACCATTCGCTACATTAAGCCTCCCGTACAAACCATCTGTCTAGGAACAGCGATGGGAACCGCGGCCATGCTGTTGAGTGCTGGGACCAAGGGGTCTCGGGCTAGCCTTCCCCATGCCACCATTGTCTTGCAACAGCCGAAAAGCTACACGCAAGGACAAGCCACGGATATCCAAATTCGTGCCCAAGAAGTAATCGCCAACAAAACCACCATGGTGGATATTTTGTCCCAAAATACGGGGCAAAGCCGGGAACAGCTTAACAAAGATATGGACCGTTTGTTCTACATGACACCCTACCAAGCCATGGAGTACGGCTTGATCGATCGGGTCCTAGAAAGCAACCAAAGCGTTCCCAAAGAATTGCAAGATCAAAAGTCGGAAAGTTCTTCGCAAAGCTAACCGACCATTTAAACCATCACTGATAGGAGTCTGGTTCTATGCCAATTGGTGTACCAAAAGTTCCCTACCGCATGCCGGGGGGACAATACACGCAGTGGATTAGCATTTACGATCGCCTGGCCCGCGAACGAATTATTTTTATCGGTCGGGATATTGATGATGAACTGGCTAACCAAGTGATTGCCATTATGCTTTACCTGGATTCGGAAGACCCGGGTAAAGATATTATGCTCTATATCAATTCCCCCGGCGGTATCATTACATCTGGCATGGCGATTTACGATACCATGCAGCACATCAAATCCGACGTGGTGACCATCTGCGTGGGCTTGGCGGCTTCCATGGGGTCGTTTTTGCTGGGGGCAGGTACCAAAGGCAAACGCCTGGCGTTGCCCCACTCCCGGATTATGATTCACCAACCCTCTGGCGGTACCCGCGGACAGGCTACGGATATCGATATCGAAGCCAAGGAAATTCTGCGCATCCGCAAGCAGCTCAATGAAATTTACGCCGATTTTACCGGCCAGCCGGTGGAGAAAATTGAAAAGGATATGGACCGGGATTTCTTCATGTCGGCAGAACAATCCAAAGAATACGGTTTGATCGACCGCGTGATTGAAGAACGTCCCTAAAGTTGGGAGTTTGATGGAATTGCCGCTGTCAGCGACCGATAGGTTTGGTTTCAGGGTGGCTATTTGACCGAAATCCGGCGATCGCGCTCGTTGCTGGCAGCTGCAGCTGTAAGCGATTGCCGGATTTTTCTTTGTTTGTCAACCACTGACTGCAGCATGGATGTCAAGGAGTGCTATCGCGTTTTAAATCTGCCGGAAACAGCCGATCTTGAGGATGTAAAAGCATCCTACCGCCGTCTGGCCCGGCAATACCATCCCGATCTCAATCCTGATGATTCCGAGGCCCATCAAAAGTTTATTGCCATTCACCAGGCATACAAACGGCTTTTGGAAATCGTCCCGGCAGCCAAATCGTCACCCCCATCCCCTTCCTCTTCTCAAAAGAGCCAATCCCCCACTTCTCCACCCCCTGGTAAGGTGAAAGTTGAAGTCAAACACCGGCGGCAGGGAGAAAAAGTCCCAAGATCGGGAAAATCGCAGAAAATTCAATTTGAAGATGCCCCAGAACTATCTCCCCTGGAAAAACAGCTCAAGCAACAATCCTACGAACAGTTACAGGGATTGCTAAAACGAGGGCGATTTCCTAGAGCGATCGCATTGGCAGAGGGATTGGCCCAACGGTTGCCCCAAGACAAGGAAGTCCGCCAGTGGCAAGCAATTGTCTACCAGCGTTGGGGGCACCAACTCTTACAAAAAGGACATTTAGAAAAAGCCAGAATTTATCTCAAAAAAGCCCTACGCACCGACCCCCACAACCGTACTTTATGGTTACAAGTGGAAAAGGACTTCCGCGAGATAGAAAAAATGTTTTGACACCATTCTCTTAAAAGTTTGCCATCCCGAATCGGGGTGTTTTTTGTAGGATCGCAACCCGTTACACCCCGACGAGGGCAATTAGAAAACTCCAGAAAATCATTGTTTTTTAGAAATGATAGAACCAGGAACTAAAAATTAAAGGGAAATTTGCGTAACGGCAATCTGACCGGAAAAGCAAACATCCACATCGGTTCCCTGGGTGCGATCGCGATTTTGATAGTTCCCCATATAAGCATACCAATCCCCTTCCACGCGATACTGGCTGGGCAAAGGTTCCTTACTCAAAGGGCAAATCACCATCTCTGGGTCCGGATCGCCAGCAGCCAAACAGGGCAAATTAACATTCCAAAACGTTCCTGCTGGTGTGGGTTTGGCCATTAACCTCGGCAGCAACCAACGCAGCCAGCGACTGGCTCTTTCCCAATCCAGGGGCAAATCCCGACGGCGGTATTGGGAAATGGCAATGCCCCGAATGCCGTGAAAAGCCGCTTCCCGAACTGCAGCAATGGTACCGGAAATGTAAATATCCGCGCCCATATTGCCACCGGCGTTGATCCCAGAAAGCACCCAGCTGGGTTGGGGGCAAAAATACTGCAACGCCAAACGAACGCAATCGGCAGGCATCCCATCAACAGCGTAGGCTTGCGGCGATCGCTTTTCCACATGAATAGGTTGGGTTGTGGTAACCTGATGGGCGCATCCCGATAAAGCCGACTTGGGAGCAACAACGACCGCTGGCGATTGCAAAGCCGTCGCCACTTCCTGTAACGTTTGTATTCCCGGTGCATCGATACCATCATCGTTGGAAAGAAGCCAAGTCATAGAACCTTTTGTATGGTTTGCCAATCCAAATTTCCTATTTTAAACGCTTGCTGTTCTTCGTGGATTTTCCAACATCGCCAAATTCCTGAGAATTCCCATGATCGAACCATTATTGTTATTTTGGCACCGACGCGATTTGCGCCTGAACGACAACGTAGGTCTGTTCCATGCCAGCCAACGCAGCTCCCGGGTGGTAGGCATTTTCTGTCTCGATCCCCATTTGCTCGATGGCAAACAGGCAGCTCCCGTACGCATTGCTTACATGCTAGGTTGCCTGCGGGAGTTGCAGGAACGCTACGCTGCGGCAGGCAGTCAGCTCCTGATTGTACGTGGAGAACCCAGCCAAAGGATTCCCCAGCTAGCCACAGCTCTATCGGCAACGGCAGTTTTCTGGAACTTAGATGTGGAACCTTACGCGCGCGATCGCGACGAACGGGTCACGGTACAATTACAGCAGCAGGGTGTGGACGTTTCTACGTTTTGGGACCATCTCCTGCACGCTCCCCAAGAGATTCTGACCGGCACGAAAGGACCTTATACGGTTTATACCCCTTTTTGGAAAAATTGGTGCCGCCATGCCAAAGCCAAACCACATTCGCAACCGGAAACCTTGCAGGGATTGTCACCAGAAGAGATGGAAACAGCCCAAACAGCCGGTGTCATTCCTCTTCCCAGCAATCGGGATTTGGGGGTGAGCGTGGAAGAGCCGCTGATTGTGGAACCAGGGGAAAAAGCAGCTCGGGAACAGTTGGATGATTTCTGCGATCGCGCTATTTTCAACTACCAAGAACAACGCAACTTCCCCAGCATCAACGGCACTTCCCGTTTGAGTGCGGCTTTGAAATTTGGTGCCATTGGCATTCGCAGGGTTTGGCAAGCTACAGAAACGGTGAGCGAACTATGTCGCGGCGACGAAGACAGTACCAGCGTGCAAACTTGGCAAAAAGAACTGGCGTGGCGGGAGTTTTACCAGCATGTGCTATATCATTTCCCCGAACTGGCCGATGGTCCTTACCGTGCCCCCTGGCACAATTTTCCCTGGCGAGAAGATACCGAACATTTCCAAGCTTGGTGTGAAGGAAAAACGGGTTATCCCATTGTAGATGCTGCCATGCGCGAGTTAAATGCTACGGGATGGATGCACAACCGCTGTCGCATGATTGTAGCTAGCTTTTTGACCAAAGATTTGCGCCTGAACTGGCAGTGGGGAGAACAATATTTTATGCAAAAACTCATTGATGGGGATTTGGCGTCGAACAACGGTGGCTGGCAGTGGAGCAGTTCCAGCGGTATGGACCCCAAACCGTTGCGGATTTTCAATCCCAATACCCAAGCACAAAAGTTTGACCCGGAAGGAGAATACATTCGCTCCTGGTTGCCGGAATTGCGATCGCTCGATACGGAACAGTTGGTGACTGGTAAAATTCCTCCCTTAGAGTTACAAGCTTGTGGCTATCCAGCTCCTATTGTGAATCACCAAGAACAGCAGCGAATTTTCAAAAATATCTACCAGCAGCTGAAGGAAACCACAAGGATCTAGGTATGCTATCTTTATAGAGATACTCTCTGTTAAAAAAACAGTTCCTTTCTTCTACAAATCTAAAAACTACCCCTACCAAATCCCCCCGATGATCTTTTGCAAATTTTTAAGGAAACGATCTCGGTGGTGAGGTAGGGCAATTTTTCGGATCTTCGTTGGGGGGATTTCGTACAAAAAAAACAAATGCCCACTGGCGGTAGCGGGCATTTGTTTGGGATTTTTAGATTTGCAGTGCGATCGCTCAAACGCGATAAACACGTCGGACTTTTTCTAGAGAAACGAACCACAAACGCTCTGGTTGCCAAATATCTGCGTTGAAATAGGAGTGACGACCACGTTGGTAGGCTCGCCATAGGCGTTCCCTAATCTGACTGTCTTTGGGAGCGAAATACAGCAATCCCAACAACAGCAGAACATTAGCGATTTTAAATTCCGTTCCGAGCAAAAAGGCTTGAACTTCTGCTTCTCCTACTGCATCGATGTCGTATCCAGTCAAAACATGGATTCCATCGTGAAGCTGCTTGCGGCGCGGACCTTCGGGGAAGGGCGTAAGTTGGTGTCGGTCGATATGGTCGGCCCAAGCGCGGCCAAACGTGCCTTCGGGCAACTCACGTAGGTAGTGAATATCGGCAATAGGAGGCACGTGACGCCCTACACGTTCGGTAAGATGGTCGAGATTGTGTAAGAATTTATCGGCTCGACGTTGGCGGGGAGAACAATTCGCAAACATGGCAGGTTCCGTTTTGAATAAGATGTTTCAACAGGGAGGAGCGGGTACCTTTTTGGCCGTTGCATAGGGCTTTATGTTCGCTTGAAGGAACTACATTGCCGATTGCAGCTTCCATTACTTCTATTCTAGTCCCCGCTATCCAACGAACAATCGCTAAAATCCGCTAAATTTTGTCGGTTGTTTCGTTGAATTGTGTAATGTCCGATCCTAGGTGGGTCGGCTTGCTTAATAAATTTTAACATATTGTCGAAGCTCCCAACTGCTCTGCGATCGCTTGGTAGGTACCAGGCAGCTAAATCGATAGTATGATTGGTTTTATTGGCCGAGATAGCTTCCAGTTTTCCCCTGAAGGTTTTATGTTAGGGAAAACCAGTTACTAACGAGGCAAAAAATACGACCGTGTTTGGGTTGTTTTTGTTCCCCCAAAGCTGCAACTGGTTTTCTTAATTTCTCGATAAAATATATATTTTCTACCAGGTTAAGAAGGGTAAAATCAAAAAATTAGCAGGGAAGCCATGGAAGACTATGAGTTTTGCTTGTGGTGTTTTTCTCTACACTAAGCATGGTTTATAATTTTAAGAAGAATGGATATATATTTATGTGGAAACGGACAATTATACGTAGGCTTGCGATCGCATTGTTGGGCATTTTCAGTATTTTTGGCGTTCCCCTGTTGTTTCACTTGTCGGCTTTGCCGGCAGCTGCCAACGCCCAGTTGGATGCGGTCTTGGTTTTGGGAGGTAGCATTCGTCGGGAAGTTTATGTTGCCCAACTAGCTAGGGATTGGCAAACATCCAATCGTACTATACCCATTCTCATTTCAGGAGGTTCCGACCCACCTTGCACTGTAAAAGTTTTTCATTTATTTGATGCTCCCAAGGAGAATGTATGGCTGGAAAAATGTGCCACATCTACATTCGATAATTTTTATTTTTCCGTTCCTATTATTAAACAATGGCAAGCGCGGAAAATTAAACTTATAACCTCCGAGACGCATTTGCCTCGCGCTGCTTGGTTGGCTAAGGTTTTATTTGCTGCCCAAGGAATCTGGGTGGAAGTGGATTTAGCAAAAGAAATTGGAATTCCCGCCAATCAGGAAAGTACCCTCAAAACCATTTTGGATGTGACCCGTAGCCTGCTGTGGGCTGTGGTTAGCCAGCTTTATACACCAAAATGCGATCGCTTGCAAGCTCTGAGTACAGTCAATATGGAACGCTGGCAGGAACGAGGATTTGATTGCGAACCTCAGTCGGATTTGCCTTGGTAGGTGGTCGATCCTTATCTTGATTTTTATATTGTTTAAAAATATAGTTAGCCGCTTTTGGATAAAAAATACTTATATTATGACCACCAGTCAATACTAACCGTAAATTCACGTACGTGTTTTGAAGGGGATCGCAAAAAGCAAAAGCAGGTAGAAGCTTTATATGACTCTTGGTTGGGCGATCTGGCCATTTGTGCGATGGTTACTGGCTGTTGCAAATTATCCGCTAAATGGCGGAGAAAAAATTTACAAAAATTAAGCAGTCATACGGATGGCAGTACCAAGGGAAAAATTCTACTCTATTGCTATATGAAACAGAAAAAAATGTGCATCTACGTTAAGTTTCGCAATTTTTGAGTAGTTTGACCAGCTTCCAAATTTTTTTATGTTGTATTTATCCCAGCCATAAATTTTTTAAAGGGGCAGTAGAGCTAGGAAAAATAGCAACTTAGGGTTGAGTACATGGTATTGAACGGATCGGTTTCCTGGCCTATCTATTTTTCGCAAATCCAAAACCAGGGACTGTCAGCTTGACAAGCGGAAGCAAGGGCTGTTTAAATGCAAGGAGGGACGATAGGGCGTATTGCCATCTTGTAATACTATTTCTGAAAAATAATGATTCTTTGGGATGTTCCGATTTTCCTTGTAGGGGTGCAACCCGTTGTGCCCCTACAAAAATGCCCCTATTGTTTCTTGCAAACTATTAAGGAAATGGTATAAGTGAGCAACCAACCCTCTGGGATCGCATCTACCAATACTTAGATTTCAATCGATATCATCTCATTTTCCATAGCTACAATTGAGGAAAAGCAAAGCTATGAAATTCCTTCGATCCCAACCAACTTACAATAGTCGTATTTTGCAGCAACTCCCTCCTGAAATAACTGCCAGTTTCACTAGCGAACAGCTGCAAGCCATCAAACAAGCGTTTGGCAATGACCAATGGCAGCAACATCCCGTCGATATTCGTACCACCATTTCTCTAGTCGGGCTGAAATTCTACTTAGTAATTTTAGCAGGCAGGGAAAAGCGATCGCGCGATCGCTTGCGCCAGGAACGGGAATGGCATCCTGTGTGGAAACCAGGTAACATTGCCGTTTTATTCGGATTTTGCTCAGTTCCCATTGTCATCATGTGGGTGATTTTGGCACTTTTGAAATCTCCCATCCGTGCGGTGAGCCACCCCCACCCCACCAGCATTCCTTGGCTGACTACCCAAGAAGAATGCGAAAAAACCGGTCGCACTTGGAGCCAGTTAGAGAGCAAATGCTGGGATAGCGAACACCATCCTTGGTTTTGAAGCATCATTATATTTTTCAGTAAAGAATTAGGAAGATGACAAATATGGAAGCACCAAGCAAACGCAACCTTACCCACAACCAGCAACGAACGGAAAACGACCCCTTTTACCAACGCTTTTTTGCCCGCATTCCCATTCAAACCGCCGTTACCTTTACCCCCGAACAGTTGGAAGCCCTCAAGCAAGCTTATCGCGCTAGAGCATCCCGGGAACATCCTGTGGATTTGCGTTTGACAGTACCTTTTTTTCCTCGGGGATTCTATTTTGTGCTGCTTGCCGGCAAAGAAAAGCGCCACCAACCAAGGCGGCTACAGGAAAAAAAACAGCATCCTCTCACCAAAACTGGCAACATTCTATTTCTTACTATCTTGCTTTTGGTGTTAGCAGTTTTATCCGTGGGCGGTGCGTATTTGTTAGAACAACCAGGAACCAAGCTTCCTTCCGAAACGCCACCAACTTCTACCCAAGAAAAATAGTGAGTTATCGAAGCCGGTCTGGAAATGCGGTGATTTCATTTACCCTGGTAGGGAAGCTTTGCTAAGTTTCTCTACAAAAACGCCCAGCTTGTCTATTGGAAAATTTTCAGGAAATGGTCGAAGTCAGGGAAAAGGTGACTCTTTCCCCTCGAAGTGAAAGGAAGGGAAAATGTCAAGATTCTTTGCCCCGTTCGCTGCGGTAGCGGATGTATTCCCCTGCCGCAGCAATAAAACCAGATGCCAAAATAAGAATAACACTCAAAGCATTCACATCGGGTTTGACTCCCGTACGGATGCGGCTAAAGATTTCCATAGGTAAGGTAGTGGCACCCGTACCGGCAGTAAAACTAGCAATTAAGAAATCATCCAAACTCAGAACAAAAGCCAACAGGCAGCCGGAAATAATGCCAGGCGTAAGTTGGGGCAGCAAGACTTTGATAAAAGCCTGTATGGGAGTAGCACCCAAATCCATGGCAGCTTCTTCCAAGTTGGGGTCTAAATCTCCCAGACGGGTCGAAACCACAATGGCAATATAGGCGAGGCAAAAGACCACGTGAGCGCCAATGATGGTCCACAGGCTCAAGGGAATACCAATGGCCGCCAAAAAGACCAATGTGGCCACCGCGATCGCGATATCGGGGACAATGAGAGGGAGATAGGAAATGCCCAGATAGAGATTTTTTCCCAAAAACTTATAGCGCGCCAGACCCACCGCCATGAGCGTACCTAAAACAGCAGAAACCACCACCGACACCAACGCCACCACCAAACTGTTGCCCAAAGCACCAATAATGCGCGAATCCTGACTTAACTCGACGTACCACTTGAGGGTAAAACCTTGCCATCCCGCACTGTAAGCCGAATCGTTAAAGCTATAAAACGTCAATACACCAATGGGTAGGTACATGAGAAAGAACATCAATCCCATGTAGAAAAATTGTGCGGATAGACGGAATTTAGGCTTGGAATCCGATACAGCCACTTCTTCTTCCTCCTCCACTGACGGGGAACGTACTGTGGGTTCCGTGGTCATAACTGAAAGATCCTAATTTAAGATTTCTGCGGTCTGGAATCGCCATAGCGAAGCAATAACGCGATCGCAATGCTAACAAGCAAAATCAATACCATGCTCAACGCCGATCCAAAACCCCAATTTTGGGTAGGACCGAGAAACTGATTGTAAATCAAACGAGCAATGGTCATACTGGAAGCGCCACCCAACAGTTCCGGGTCCACAAAATCTCCCAAAGCCGTAATAAACACCAACAGCGACCCGGCAGCAATGCCTTTAAACGACATGGGTACGGTAATTTTCCAGAAGGTTTGAAAAGGGGTCGCCCCCAAATCCGCCGAAGCTTCCAAAACCCGGTGGTCCAGCTTTTCTAGCGTAGCGTATAAAATCAGCACCATATAAGGCAAATAGCTATAGCTCATGCCAATAATCACCGCCATAGGTTGGTTGAGCAGCCGCAAAGCAGGCAATCCCAAACCAGTTAACAGCGTATCGAGAACCCCCGTCTGTCCTTCCAAAATCGTTACCCAGGCATAGGAACGCAACAAAGAAGAAGTCCATAGGGGCAACACAAAGCCTAGCAGCAATAGGTTTTGCCACTGTTTGGGAGAATTCAAAGCAATGTTGTAGGCCACGGGAAATCCTAGAAACAGGCAAATTAGCATGGTACCTGTGGCAAACATTAGAGATTGCCCCATGACCTTGAGGTTCACGCTATTGAAAACCCGCAGGTAATTGTCAAACCCAGAAGGATTGACCAAATCCCCCGGACGAATGTCTGGAACCAAACTCAGTTCCAAAATCACCAGGGTAGGAAACACCAACAGCAAGAGCAGCCACAATCCCGGGGGACCTAGTAAAACCAAGGGTCCCAACCATTTTACCTGCCAACGATGCCGCGCTTTGGTGGGGGGAGTGGGTTCTGGATCGGATTTGCGGTCAGCTGGTTTGCTCGAAACAGCCAAGGTAGTACCTCCGAAGCAATGCAATCAAAGGGGAGCGTTGGTTAGCCACTACTCAATCGCGTCCAATATTTATCGTACAGTTCCAAAATGTCAGGCGGCAGGGGGCTAATGGTTTCCGTGCGCGCCAAAGCTGATTCTGGGGGAAACAGGGCATTATTTTGTTGGATTTCTGGGGGAAGCAGTTTGTAGGCTTCCTTGTTGGGGGTGGCAAAGCTCAACCGCTTCACAATTTCGGCGGTGATTTCCGGCTGCAGCATGAAGTCAATCCACTGGTAGGCAGCCTCGGGATTGGGAGCAAATTTGGGAATGACCAAGGTATCCGTCCACAAGGAAGAACCGCTGGCGGGAAGTACGTAGTCGAGGGTGGGGTCTTCCTTCATGACTTCGTTGGCATCGGAAGAGTAGCACATCGCCAGGGACAAACTGCCCCGCAAGACCCGCGGACGCCAGCTATCCGAGTCAAAAGAAGCGATCGCAGGTTTTAATTCCAGCAATTTTTCGTAAGCTTGTTCGATCGCTTCTGGGTCGGTGGAATTGTAAGAATATCCCAACATGCGCAGGGTAGCCCCCATGACCTCCCGCACATCGTTGACCAGGGTAAATTGCCGTTCTAGCTCCTCCTTGTACTGCCAAACATAACTCCAATCCTGGGGGGCCGGTTGTACTTTGGATTTATTGTAAACAAAACCGCTGGTCCCCCAACTGATGGGCACGCTGTGGCGGTTGCCTGGGTCGTAACTGGGGTCTTGAAAGCGGGGAAATAAATTGTCCAAATCCGGCAGGCGAGCGCGGTCCAACTCCTGGAGCAAATCCAGGTTAATCATTTTCTCCACCATGTAATCCGATGGATAAATGATGCTGTAGCCACCACCGCCAGAGGCTTGAATCCTTGCCAGCATGGACTCATTGTCGGAGAAGACATCCACCACCACCTCAACCCCAGTGCGTGCGGTAAACTCCTCCAACAGGGCATCGTCCGTGTAGCCTGCCCAGGTGTAAATATACAGTTTGTCGCTATCTCGGCTTTGATTGGGTCGCACTTGAGCCAATCGCCAACCGCAACTGGATAGGGCCAAACCCGATAAAGCGGCGGCCGAAGTTTTCAAAAATTGACGCCGATTGGGGCGTTTGCGCAATGGAAGGTAGGAATTGTCAGGCACGGCTTGCTCTTGGCTTCGGTTGCAAAAATTCGCAGATCGTCGAATATGGCCTATAGCGATCGCTACAGGAAAAGAAGAACGCAAGGGACAATGGATATGGCTTCCAGCATTCCCGTTGGCAAAGAAAGAGCGAAATTGGCTCGCCCATGAGATTCTCAAAATCCATCCATCCCAGACCAGTGCTTGGATGTTATGCTGGCAGAGCAATACAGTCGGTGGCTGCCCAATACACGTAAATAGGGGTATCTTCCCCTGGCAGTTCCCCGACCGTGTTGGGTTGCCACACGGTAATATCGTCGCCAGAGTTCAACCTCACCACATAGTATACGTGGGTTCCCATATACATAACGTTGCGCAGGCGACCCTCAAAACAATTTGCCTCCACATGCGGTGGGTACAGGCTCAATTGCACTTTTTCCGGTCGTACGCTGACAACCACTTCCAGCTGTTTGTATCCGGCGTTCCAGGGTTGTTCTGACTGCACCAGCAACGGCACTCCCGAATCGGTGAGCACTTCCAAGCTGGTGCGATCGATGTGTTGGGTCCGTCCCTGCAATAGATTGGTTTCGCCGATAAAATCAGCCACAAAAGAGGTTTGCGGGTATTCGTAAATTTCGCTGGGGGACCCCACTTGCTCGATTTTCCCTTCCCGCATGACCCCAATGCGGTCCGAGAGGCTGAGGGCTTCTTCTTGGTCGTGGGTGACCATAATGAAGGTAACACCCAACTCCCGGTGCAAGTTGGACAGTTCCATCTGCATTTCTTTGCGTAGCTTCATATCTAGAGCTCCCAGAGGTTCGTCCAACAAAAGCACCGCCGGACGGTTCACCAGCGCCCTCGCCAAAGCAACCCGTTGCTGCTGCCCTCCCGAAAGCTGGGCGGGATAGCGATTGGCAAAGGATTGCATTTTTACCAAGTCCAAAACCTGCTGCACCCTTGATTCAATTTCGTTCTTGCCGTGGCCTTTGATACGCATGCCGAAGGCCACGTTCTCTCGCACGGTCATGTGGTTGAATAGTGCGTAACTCTGAAATACGGTATTGACGGGACGGCGATAGGGCGGTATGTGATTGACTGCTTGTCCGCGAATCAGTACTTCTCCAGCAGAAGGGGTTTCAAAACCGGCAACGAGACGCAGGATGGTGGTTTTGCCGCATCCCGACGGTCCCAAAATACTAAAAAATTCCCCTTGCTGGACGCTCAGTTCGACGGCACGAACGGCGGTTTCTCCGTTAAAGACTTTGAAGACTTTGCGTAATTCCACATCGAGCAGGCTTTCGCTTAGATGGGAAGCTTGATTTTGGGTGGCAGTTTGGTGCATAGTGTCTATCCCCAATGCAGTGCCCCTCTGATGAGATGAGGCGATGGTTGGTTTGCAGCAATGGCAACTGTCAAGACTGTAGAAAGGAAACGAATGTCCTGAAAGTCTTTTGATGCCAATGTACTTTATTAGTTTATAGTTTGCCCACTCTATCCGTCACCATCAAAGATAGGTTCCCATCTCTGCTGCTTGCCGATCGCGTCGGTCAAATTTGTTTTTCCCCATCGTTTGCCTGGGGCGACAAAGCTCAGTTTCTTGCCATGGCGGTTTTTTTGGCTTTTCTGGAAAAAGTGAAGTTTTATCAAAAAAAGGGTGTATTCTCTGTTACAATAAGCCCTCGTAACGACAGAGAACTTCCGTTCCCTTGCGAACGCACAGCAGAATTCTCTGGGAAAAGACGACATCGGTTTTTTAGATATTGCTGTTTGGCAATGTTGGCAGCCAGCTTGGTGGGAGAAGCTGGCCTTTTTATTTGGGGGTGATTTGGTCGTACCAGCTTCGGAGAACCTGCTATGGTAGTAGCCAGCAACTTGCAACCGCATGACGTTCGGTAGCAACGGTTTATGAACTCCGATTCCCAGCGATCGCCTCTATCCCCACAAGAAACCATAGAAAATAACGGCATGACCGATCGCGATCGCATACCCAGTGTACCAACCGACGCCACCCATCAGGCACCTCGCTGCGGTGGATGGTTCCCCCGATCCTGGCAAAATGTATGGCAGCGCAGCCAACTCGTTGCGATCGCAGGGGCTTTGCTGCTCATGTTGGTGGGATTTACCGCAGCGCCACAACTGGGCATCTGGTTGGCTTGGTTGGGGGTCTTTAAACAGCACTCGCCTATTCTACGGTTCCCCAGAACATGCTACTCCCCGCACTCGCACAGATGCTCCCAACTACCAAAGCGGGAACTGCACGGGGGCAGTGGTGGAAAATGCTGATTTAACAGGCGTCCAGAATTTATCGGCAGCTCAACGGTATTATTGCTGCGCTTTCGGCGGTGAAAAAACTAGGAAAACCATTCCCGGCGGCTGTCAGGATATTCCTAATTTGTTGGGTCGCTAGCTATTTCGGTAAAAGGTTTTCTTGACAAAATTCCTTTTTGTTGGTATTCTATCGGTATATTGAAAATTTAATAACTCGTTGGTGCAAAGGAAAAATTTTTTCTGTTCTGCACCGTAGGGGAAACATATTTTTTTGAGGACGTTTCGCTCAAACATCTAATCTGGGCAAAAATAATAAAAATATTTTCGCGCAGGCTAGATGTTTGGGTTGGAGTGTCCTATTAAACTCCCCCTTTTTTACGGCGAGGAAACTCACCCTATGTCATCTTTTATGATATCCCAAATACGTGCTTTTGGCGCGTATATTTACATTTATTTACAAAATAAAAATCGCCTCTATACCACAAAATCGCTATTGTCAATATCATCAATATCTTCCAGGGTGGGCAACTCTGCCAAAACCTGGCCACTGCCAGTAAAGTAAATCACAGGGAAATCACCCTCCAACCCCAAAACCAGCTGGTCGCGGGTTAACCCTTCCGTTAGCTGCAACAGGTCTTCACCATCGGTAAAATCTGCTAGAACGGCGCGACCGCCAAAAGGTTGCAAAGCAAAGAAATCCTCTCCCGGGCCGCCAGTCAGGGTATCGGCAGTACCCGTATTGCCTGCCAAAACATCATCTCCTTCGCCACCAGCAATGGAATCGTTGCCAGCCCCGCCGTAAAGGGTATCGTTGCCCCCTTCGCCGCCTAGCGTATCTTCCCCTTGGTTGCCAAAGAGCAAATCATTTTCGCTGCCGCCCAACAAGCGATCGCTGCCGCCTTCTCCCACCAGAACTCCCACGCCGGCATTGCCCAGCAAAGTATCCATTCCTTCACCACCATAGAGGGTATCGTCGCCGTCGCCACCATCTAACAAGTCGTTGCCGTCATTCCCCCACAACGTATCGTTCCCGATGCCCCCTTCCACAGCATCGTTGCCGCGATCGCCTTGCAACCAGTCGTTTTCGCCACTACCGCGCAAAACATCTCGGTCTTGACCGCCGTAAAGGGTATCGCTGCCGGCGTCTCCCTCCAAAACATCATTGCCGCCATTACCAAACAGCAAGTCTTCATCAGCACCACCGCTGGCCGTATCGTTCCCCAAATCCCCCATCAAAACGTTGCTGCCGGCACTATCAACCAACACATCGTCGTCGCGACCCGCCAGCAGGGTATCGTTGCCATCGCCACCGTCAAGGAAGTCATCGCCATCGTTGCCGAATAACTGGTCGTTGTCTTCCTCGCCGTTGAGTTCGTCGTTGCCGCTACCACCAATTAGCACATCGTTGCCTTCGTTGCTATTGATGCGATCGCTTTCGGAAGTTCCCTGTAAAGTATCCTTGTTGGCACTGCCTGTAATAAAATTATCGATGGTACTAGCATCGGGGCGATTGGCAATATCATCGTCGCTAATGGATATGGTAGCGCTGCTGGGGGTTCCCACCGCATAGTTGGCACCGGGTTGCAATTCTATAGAAATGGTTTCGCTGGCTTCGGCTTCTTGGTCATCAACGGGGGTAATGGCAAGGGTGGCGCTGGTGGCACCGTTGGGGAGGGAGACACTGCCAGACCCTTCAAATCTCACCGGAACCAAATTCACTTCTCCGGCGGGGTTGTCTTCATCTACAGGAACCGTGGCTTCGATGGTGTCGCCGGTAATTTCGTCGGCGTTTTTTAGCGTATAATCCCTGCCCAAAACAGCACTACCGGAGATATCAAAGCTGACGGTGACGGCAGGAGAAGTTTCGGGGGCACGGGAAATAACGAACAAACCGGTATTGCCCTGGGAAGAAGGAAATAAAGTACCTCCTTCGGTCAAATCGCCACTGGCGGTAATGCTGAAGACGGAACCGTTGTTTCTGGAGACGCGATCGCTGGGCATAGGACTTTAGGATAATAGCTGGATGCTAAAAGCGGGGTCTACAGACATAGTTTGCCCAGTTTCGGCGGCGCGACGCGCAGCATCAGCCACTTTTAAACTGTACACGCTGGTGGCGGCATCAATATAGAGGGGCGTTCCCTGGATCAGGCGGTCGAGGACCATTTGGGTATCTTTGGCAAACAATCCCCGACGGCTACCGATTTCCAGGGGTTGGGGTTCGTTTCCTCGTACCAGAAAAGCGCGATCGCGGTCTACAATCAGCGTACCGCCTTCACCGTCGAGTTGGATTTGGCGTTCTGCCCGGGCAAATCGATCGCCCTTGCCGTAGGTAATGTGGGCGATCGCACCGCTGTCAAATTTAAGGGTAGCGCTAACCAAGCAGGCTGTATATACATCTTGCGAAGCTTGGGAAAGGGGCCAGTATTTTTCTTCGCAAGCGACAGTAGCAACAGGACCCAGAAAATAAACCAAACGATTGATGCGGGAAAGGGCACCAATCAGGGGAAAACCAAATAGCTGGCGGTTGTAGCTCCATTTGTTGGGGGTGGGAGTGCCCGGGTTGATGGTGCTGTAGCGCACATAAAAGACATCAGCGATCGCATCCCAATATTGCTGGGTAATCTGATGCCAGCCCCCCAGTAGTTCGATGTGTTCTATGTGGAGCAATTTTTGTTTTTGCCTGGCCAATTGCAAAATCTCTTCCGCCGTAGCCACATCCAGGGCAAGGGGATATTCCACCACCACATGTTTGTCGTTGGTCAGGGCAGCTTTGGCAATGGGACCATGTGCCTGGCTGGCGTTGGAAATCACCACCAAATCAATATCCGAGCGTTCTACCAGTTCCTGCCACGACCCCACTGGGGTGGTGGCGTAGGTTTGACTGAAGCTGACCGTGTTCTCCCAGGTGTGCCCGCTGACAGCGACCAACTGCGATCGCCCATCCTCTTGCAAAGCTTCGGCCCTCACTTTAGCGGCATATCCAGTTCCCACCAGGCCCACCCGAACCGGGGGTGAAATGGACCATTGGATGTCATTGGTCATGAGAAACCTCCCAGGAGCAAACCTACCAGCCCCCACCTCCGGCAACAAAGCTGGGAGCGCCTGCTTGCCCTCGGGGGTGGCTGCCAATATTTGAAAGAACCATCAAAAATAGGAGCATTGAATTGATTATTTTACCACGATTGGGGACGTTTATTACTAATAATAGGTGGATTTCTACTTATGTTTGCGATCGACAACGATTAAGAATAAATATTTCTAGGTTCGGTTGACAGAGAGTCCACCGAACCACCACCAGCCATTTCTCAGGGATGGTGCCAAAAAAATCCTTCTAGAAAACTCTGCCAGGAAAAACCCACCGCATGCCCGCCAGCAAGGGATAGATCGTGGGCGATCGCCGGTTGGTAGCATTGGTTGCTTCCGTGGGATTGAACGATCCATCTATAAGTAATTAGGATGAAAATAACAGAAAATATTATAAAAACCATTGAGGAAATTTCGATCCAGAGGATTGCAAATTGCAAATTTTCCCCTAGTATCAAAATAGAGAGGACAAAAGAACCGCCTGCTTAAGAAGTAGCAGGTCTAAGTTAGCTTTCTGTCTGGATAGACAACCGTTGTCAGACGACTGTTGTAACCAATTACGTTAGAGGAACAAAACTATGGCAACCTATCAAGTTACCCTGGTTAACGAAGATGAAGGTCTCAACACCACTATCGAGGTAGACGAAGACGAATACATCCTTGATGCGGCTGAAGAGCAAGGTCTCGATCTACCTTACTCCTGCCGTGCCGGTGCTTGCTCCACCTGTGCTGGCAAGCTCCTAGAAGGAGAAATCGATCAGTCCGACCAATCCTTCCTAGACGACGACCAAATCGAGGCTGGCTTTGTTTTGACTTGCGTTGCCTATCCTCGTTCTAACTGCAAAATCGAAACCCACCAAGAAGAAGCTCTCTACTAATCTGGTGTTGCCAGCTCCCCATGGGGTGCGATCGCTGTTGTAGCACCTCTGACTGAAGCAACGGGGTTTCCACAACCCCGCCTTCAGTAAATCCGAATAGCTGTTTTCCTAGAAAAAAATACTTTCTCACCAGGAAAACCTGCTAGGGCACAACCACGATCTATCTGCTGAGGGCATGGCGGTTCCAATCTCTTAAACTCTATTGTAGGTAACAGTTTACGAGAAGAGATCGATCGAATACGGTGCAAGTGGGACTTCGGCAAGCAGACCGAAATTAAAAAAAAGTTGCACCTCTTCTCGTTTCTTCCTGACTTGGGGATTGGAAAACCGCCATTTCTATTATGCAGACTAGCAAAGTCCAGCCATCAAGACCGAAACAAATAGCAGCTGCACTTTTTCTTATTTCTTGGGAGCAAGCACTGTTATTTGATGGCGTTGCTGGGATTATGTCTGCTGGATCGGCAAGTAGATCGTAATTTCCGTTCCCCGTTTCGGTATGGAAGAACAAAGAAGTTGCCCCTGGTGTTGTTGAGTAATAATTTGATGGCTAATTGACATCCCCAATCCCGTACCTTTCCCCACAGTTTTGGTGGTAAAAAAGGGATCGAAAATACGGTGGCGGATTTCTTCGGGAATGCCAATCCCGTTATCGACAAAACCAATGGTAACGTATTGGCTATCTGTTACCCGCGTATAGATCCGAATCATAGGGAAATCTTCCCAAGTAGCCTGAGCATCGGCGAAAGCTGGTCGGGAAAATTTTTCCTCCAAGGCATCGATGGCATTATTGAGAATATTAGCAAATACTTGGTTGAGCTGACCGGCATAACAGCGAATGAATGGCAGCATACCGTAGTCTTTAACCACATCAATGGGAAGCCCCGTACGATTTTTTTGCAACCGACTTTGGAAAACCGCCAACGTGCTATCAATACTTTCGTGAAGGTCAATATCTTTAATTTCCGATTCGTCAAGACGGGAAAACACCCGTAAAGAACGTACAATGTTGCGAATGCGTTCGGTACCAGCTTGCATAGAAGATAGCACTTTGGGCAAGTCGTCGCGCAAATACGGAAGATCGATCTCCTCCACAAACGCTTCAATTTCTGCATTGCCATCGGGATAGGTCTGGCAATATAGCTCCACAAGTGCCAGCAAATCCTGGGTGTATTGCTGAGTATGAATAACATTCCCGTGAATAAAATTGATGGGATTGTTAATTTCATGGGCAACCCCAGCCACCAGTTGCCCCAAACCAGATAATTTTTCGGCTTGGATGAGTTGCATTTGCGTGTTTTGCAACTCTTGGAGGGTTTCAGCAAGTTGAACGTTTTTAGCTTCAAGTTGCTGGGTTCTCTCCACAACCTTGGTTTCCAGGGTTTGATTGTATTCTTGGAGTTGGGCTTGGGAACGAGCCAAAGACTCGCTCATGCTATTGAAGGTTGCCGCTAGTTTGCCAATCTCATCGTGGGTTTCGATATCAATGCGTGTTTGAAAGTTCCCCCCCATCATGGAAGCCGTCATCTCAGTTAAACGTTCGATGGGATGGGCAATACGCCGTCGTAAAACCAAAGCCATGCTGCCACCAAATAGAAAAGCGACTATACTGGCTAGCAAAATTTGCCACTGAGCTGCAAACAAAGCATTGCTACCGGATTGTAGTTCTTGCGTTAGTGTAGTTTGCTGGATCGTCACAATTTTATCCAAAAGTGCCAGCATTTTCTCAGCTTGAGGTTCGGCTTCCGTGCGGAGAAGAAACAAATCCCGGCGATGTTTTTCACTTTCTACAATTGCAAATATGGTATCTTCTAAATCCCGCAATTGATTCCAGTTCTGGGTGAGCTTTTTAAATTGTTTTTGTTGGCTAGGATTGAAAAGCGACTGCTGGTTTTGCAGACGTTGCCAAATTTCTTGATTTTCTTTGATATGGGTTATATAATCCGAACGAAAAAAGGGATGGCGAGTAACGATATATCCTCGCATGGAAGAAACAGAAATCAAAAAAGCACTGCGAAATTGAATCAAATCTTGTAAAAGCTTGGCTTGTTTGGAAGTAGATAGATTTTTATTTTCTTGAAGGGCAATGAGTTGGCTGGTATCCCTAGTAATTCTGGAAATCAGGGGCGTTCCCTGTTGCTGGAGTACTCGGAACGCCGGTTGGTTGTTGGTGGTATTGTCATATA
Source organism: Geitlerinema sp. PCC 9228 (assembly GCF_001870905.1). Lineage (NCBI taxonomy): Bacteria > Bacillati > Cyanobacteriota > Cyanophyceae > Geitlerinematales > Geitlerinemataceae > Geitlerinema > Geitlerinema sp. PCC 9228. The sequence continues at coordinate 20,492 of NZ_LNDC01000173.1, read as the reverse complement.
GAGCAAATAGTTGTTCCGGTAATTTCGACCAAGTTTTGTAGGTATCGGCAAGTTCCTGTAAGTTTTGTTTTTCTGAAGATGCGGGAGATTGAGACAACAGGGTTTGCAGTTCAGCAATGTCCCTTTCAAAGTTGTGACGGGCATCTTGATAGCGATCGCGGAAAGAAGATTTACCCGTAGCGAGATAGCCGCGTAAGTTAGAAAGCATGCGCAAGAGATTTTTTTGAGCTGTAGAAGAAGCGATCGCGGCGGGGGCGTAAGATTCCTGAGTTTGTTTAATGGTTTTGTTCGCTTGTATGCTAGCCAAGTAGCTGCGACCCACCACCAAAAAAGTCACCACCACCAACAAGCCAAACCCCAAACTGAGCTTATCGCGAATGCTTAGATGGTTGGCGCGTTCCATCCAATGGAAAAACGTCGGAAAATATTTTCGCAGATAAAAAGGAAGAAGTTTTTTATTTTCTCGAACAGACATATAGTGTTTTCATTGAAATGGTGAGTACTTCTAGCGATTGGGCAAATACCTTTCGACCAGCTCAAGAGAAACCGTTTGCCTACACGCGATATACGCGATCGCAACCTGAAGGCATTTATTTGGTTGAAAATGGCTATCCTGGCTATTTCACAGTTCTATCCTTTGAATTATATCCAATTGTGACACGTTAAGTCTTTATACTTTTGCAAAGGCAAAACGAGCGAAACTGAGTTCATTAATTCGATGCCATTGCAAAATTTGTTTTCTATAGGAACGCCACTGCTCGTATACTTGCTTAAAAGTCGCATTACCCCGGGCGATATCTGCATAAAGATCCCATGCCTCCTGACGAGCTGCTTGAAGAATCTCTGGCGAATATTCTTTCAGTTGAACATTCCCCAGAAGCAAACGATATAAAGCTTCACCATTAGCTGCCTCGTATCGAGCCAACATATCCATATTTGCAACCATCGCTGCCGCTTTCAGGATTTCTTGATACTCCCCAGGCAATTTATTCCAGGCAGCGCGAGACACCTGCAACTCGTACGTAGTTCCCGGTTCCCACCATCCCGGATAGTAATAATAAGAAGCAATTTTATACAATCCCAAACGCTCGTCCTCGTGAGGCCCTACCCATTCCGCCGCATCAATCTTTCCCGATGCCAGCGCCGGAAACACCTCATCGCCAGCCAAAGTGAGCGTTTCTACCCCCAAACGAGCCATCACTTGACCCCCCAACCCAGGAATTCGCATTTTTAGACCTTGCAAATCTGCTAGCGATTGAATAGGCTTTTGAAACCAACCTCCCATCTGCGCCCCTGTATTGCCGGCAGGAAAGGTAATAACGCCAAAATCCGCATACAGCCGTTGCATGAGTTCCAATCCCCCACCCCCATACAACCAGGCATTTTGCTGTTGGGCATTGAAACCAAAAGGGACAGAAGTACCAAAAGCCAAGGCTGGATTGCGATCGGTATAATAATAGCTGGCAGTATGCCCGCATTCCACCGTACCGGAACGAACCCCATGCAAAACCTCCAAACCAGGAACCACTTCTCCGGCAGCATAAGGCGTAATGGCAAACCGACCGTTGGTCATCATGCCCACCAACTGACAAATTTTCCCTGCCGTGCCAAAAGCAATTTCCAGGGATTTCGGCCAGCTGGTTGCCATTCGCCAGCGAATATAGGGAGAGGCAGAGGCAGAAATAGCTGGCATGCCCTCCTTGGCTGAAATAGAAGGATTTTGAAATTGGCTATCCGTTCGGTGACAGCCAGTCAAAGCAACAATACTACCAGCGACTATACTTTGCATCAAAGTTCGACGGTGCATACAATTATTGCGCTCAAATGCAAAACTCAGTTCCCTAAACTGTGGCTTGACAAACACAAACCACAAGCTCCATTGCTTTCATGCAAAAAAGTAGGAGCGATTGGTTGCTCAATTGTATTCCCAATTTGTCGAACTTGGCTACCGATGAGGCCTTGAATTCTGTTTGACCCCATTTGCATCTGATGAAAGGCAGCAGGGAATCTCAATTGTGAATTCGCTACCTTTTCCAGACTGGGAGAAACAGGTGATTTCTCCACCATGTTGGTCAACCACAATTGAGTAGGAAATCGACAGCCCCAAACCAGTTCCTTTTCCCACCGGTTTGGTGGTGAAGAAAGGCTCGAAAATTTTCCCTTGTTGCTCTTTGGGAATTCCTACACCATTGTCGCGAATGTGGATAGCAATGCGATCCATATTGATGGCTTCCGTCTGAGCAGTAAATCTTGGGTGTATTCTGTGGCACAAGCAATATTTCCAGTAATAAAGTTGATGGGATTATTGATTTCGTGAGCAATGCCAGCTACCAATTGTCCCAAACTAGACATTTTTTCCTGCTGTATGAGTTGGGATTGGGTGTCTTGCAGTTTTTTGAGGGTATTTTCTAATTCGAGGGTACGCTCCTGGAGCTGTTGCTCTCGGCGTTGGCGTCGTTGAAGTTCTACGCGTGATTCTTGCCATCGGCGAACTGCAAACCAGCCTAGAAAAATCGGAGAAACTAAAAAGACAAGCAGGAACTCATCGAGCTCCCACTCTTCGTGTTGCCGCGTAAGATTGTGCAACTGCTCGACTAGCTCGATACGTTGGGCTAACCAGAAAAGTACAAAGAATCCTGCAACCGATATAACTAAGTCGCGCATTGCGGGGTCAGAAAGCCACGTGGTTGCGGAGGAGGCTTTTTGGTGGATGTTAGCACGATTAGAAGTGGACACAATTGCTTAGCTCCCTGCGAAATTGTTTTTTTGAGATTTCCTAGGTGTTTGAAAATCTCTATAAGGGGCACTAATATTATATTTTTTCCGAATGTACGTGTAGAGAAAAATGCTTAAATTTTGCTAAAAGTATATATAAAATTTTCAACCAGAGAAAAATGGTTAGGATTATGTAGGAGGCAACCCGTTTCTTTACCCCCTAATACCATTTCCTTAATAATCTGCAAGAGATAATATATTTTGTAGGGGCGCAACGCGTGAGCGCCCCTACCAGGGCAATTGGCAAATACCATACAATCGTTGTTTTTCAGAAATGGTATAAAAGTATTTAAAATGGAATAAAAAATATATATGAATACAATTTCAGTTTTTGTAGGCAATTTATAGATTGTTAAGGAAAAGGGATAAAATTTTATATTTTTTGTACAATTGTTGCTAAAATTTACTACATGGTGCCAGGCGATCGCAAAATTATTTATAATGATTACATGTTTATACAACTATAAAACTTTATAAAAACAAAAGTTCGCCGGTCAGGGCTCTTGCACTTAAAAAACCTTAAAAATGGCTGCGACGAGCCAGTGAAATATTGAAATGTCCAAATTTCGACGAAATTTGCCATCAATTTACGGGGTTTCCGTATCTTTCGGCGAATACATCACCTGTGCTCGCAAAACATATTTTTGCCCTTGAACCACTGTATCGCTTTCTTGTAGCAATTCCCGCCGAAAACATAAAGCCATTTGTGCTTCCGGCTCGATAGCATGAATTGTAGACTTTTCTGCCCAGGGATACAACTCCAATAAGCGACTGGTACCACCTTCAAAATCTTGATTGAGGAAAAACAAAACCGTTAGTAAATTGCTTTCCCCATTGGTTCTTTCGACCAGTTCGTTGGGATGTAGAGCAAAACGCTGACCGCTGTCAAAGCGTAAAAATTGCAAGCGTTCGTGAATACCAACTGCCCAACGTCCGTTCATAGCTATCGGAATATAAGGGGAAATTCGCTGCCAAAGCAAATTAGCGAATTCCACATCCTGATAAACTGCTTGCTGGTAGTTATGGATTTGAGAATAATGGTCAGTTTCAGCAGACTCGTCACCTAAATTGGCAGGTTGATACCCCAAATCTTCGCTGTTTTGAATGTACTCGGCACATTCAATGGGTGAAATTAATTTGGAAACGGTAAAAGCGTGGTGCGAATAGTATTCTTTCCGCCTGCCTATCATTACTTCGTAAGCTGGTAGGTAAGGGCAAGAACCGCACTTATGACGGTCGGGCCATTCACAGCCACAAGTTGGCTTCCATTTTCCCAGACGGCGTTTTCTAGCTTTAGAACTCCCATAGAGAGAGTGATGGTAGTTGTAACTGAGTTTGTAGGTAGAGTGAATGTCTAGATTGGCAGAATGCACCGTAGAAACCTCCAATACTAACTGAAGTTGACTTAACTACCTGCCTTCCCTTGGCGGCTGGTGCTGGGATAGACTAGTAGATTGTCTCAATAAATAGTTTTGCGCGATTGAATGATTGGCACTCCTGAAAATAGCTGCAAACGAGACAGCATAAGGTAATGACACGGCACTTGTAAGTTTAGGTTCCCTAGAAGCAACTCCCTATGGAATACAGTCGTTGGAGAAAAAAGTTTGACCAGGAGATGGCCCCATTGGGCTTGACTAGCTAAGCAAGATACGAATGTTGAACTGCAGTTGCCAACAAATATCTGCTACATAAAACGATAAATAGCGCGATCCTCAGTACCTTCTTTTCAAGAAGATAGATTAGGTGAGAGATAAATGAAATCGGCGATTTGGCCGAATTAAAATACGCCTAATTGCGGATCTCAAGCTTGCGGCTGAAAGCTGGCGGTAGCAGATCCACAAATATCCATTGCTTTGACCTCGTACTATACAAAATTTTAAGCAATTAAGATAGAACGGAGAAGTCTTGGTTGTGCTTCTAACTCCTATTCATGGATTGGTTTCCTTTAGAACTGGTATAGTTTCGTCTATTTTTACGTATGCCAAACGCAGCGATCGCTGAGAAAATTTTTCTAGTTTGAGAAACGGCGAAGCCTGGTTGAATGGGGGCGAGGTATCGTATTATGCTGGTTTATCCTGCTTTTGGCAGCGATCGCATAATTTTACCGGACTGGCGATGGCCTCCCTCCTGGTACTGTACCTCAAAATACCTAGTTTGATACCTGCAAACTGTTCCAAGCAAACTTATAGGACAAGATGAAAAGTTTCGTGCTAGCCAATAGAAGTTTAGTGGGGAAATTCTGGAAAACATGGAAAAGTTCCTGGCGGGAAATTTGCCTATGGGGAATCATCCTTTGTATGGGTGGTTTTTCGGTGGGTTGTACGCCAGATATCAGCGAACATAGTTCCCCACCAAGCAGCGATGGTGCTGCCGCTACTGCGGCGCAAGATCGTCGTATTACCATTGGAACCACGCTAAACCCGCGTACCCTCGATCCCGCTGATGCTTACGAACTTTCTTCGGCGATCGTTTTAAACAACCTATGTGAGACCCTCTATACCTATAAACTGGGAACCACCGAATTGCAACCGCAGCTAGCGACAGATTTGCCCAAAATTGGTGCTAGTGGTCTTACCTACACGATTCCTTTGCGCCAAGACGTAGTTTTTCACGATGGCACGCCGTTTGACGCCCAAGCGATGGTCTTTTCCCTGAAAAGATTTATCCAAAATCAAGGGCGTCCGTCATTTTTGCTAGCGGAAGATGTGGAAAAGATCGCAGCAACGGGAAAATACGAAATCAAAATCACCCTAAAAAGGCCGTTTGCGGCGTTTCCGGCTTTGTTGACCTTTCCCGGCATGTGTGCTGTTTCTCCCCAAGCCTATGAAATTGGTCCGGGGAAATTTCAACCCCAAACCCTGGTGGGAACCGGTCCTTACCAACTAGCTAATTTTGCCACTGATGGGGTGAGGTTAGAAGCATTCGAGCAATATTGGGGGGATCCGCCCCAAAATCAGGGGGTGGTGGTGCAGCGATTTTCCACCCCAGCCAACCTATACAGTGCATTTCGGACTGGGGCTGTGGATGTGGCCTATCAATCGTTGGACCCAGAACAAATTCGCAGTTTAATAGCCAAAGCCGAGGCAGGTCAGTGGCAAGCGATCGCAGCTGATGGTACCACCATCACCTACATGACCCTGAACATCAACCAACCACCATTGGATCGAATATCTGTCAGACGGGCGATCGCAGCCGCCATCGACCGTCAAATTTTAACCGAACGGGTATTTTACGGACAAGCCGATCCCCTCTACAGCCTAATTCCCACCAAATTTGACGCCTACCAACCGGTCTTCCAAGAAAAATACAGAAATAGCAATAGTAAAAAAGCCAAGCAACTGCTAGCCGAAGCTGGTTTTTCCCGGGACAATCCCCTACAATTAGAAGTTTGGTATCCTACCGGTTCTATTGCCCGTAGCCTTGCTGCCAGAACCATCCAAGCAATTGCCGAACGCGACCTAGATGGTTGGCTAAAAATTCAAGTTTCCAATGTAGATGCCGCCACTGGCTACGGTTATTTAGAACAAGGTGCCTATCCCACCTTTTTGGTCAGTTGGTATGCGGATTTTTTCGATCCGGATAACTATATCCAACCCTTTCTCTCCTGTCAGGAAGGTTCCCCGGAAACCGGATGTACCAGAGGTGCCAGTCAATACCAAGGATCGTTTTACTACAACCGCCGCGCCAACCAACTCATCGAGCGATCGCGCCAAACCCTCGATCGCAAACAGCGACAGCAACAGTTCGCCAAACTACAAGAAATCCTAGCCCGCGACGTCCCTTTTATTCCCCTCTGGCAAAATAAAGACTACGCCTTTGCACAAAACCACATCCGTGGCGTACGCTTGGAACCAACCCAACCCCTGCCCATGTGGACCATTCGCAAAACCTCAGCTCGCCGCTAACCCAAAAATGCCATGTCCCGTAGCCAAGCCTTACAATCTTACATTCTGCTGCGCCTGCTGTTAGCCCCTTTGATGCTGTGGGTAATTACCACTGTGGTCTTTTTATTGCTGCGAGCCACCCCCGGCGATCCCGTCGATGCAATTTTAGGGCCGCGCGCGCCAGCCAATTTTAAACAGGAGATGCGGGAACAGTTGGGATTGGCGGGTTCTTTGTGGGAGCAGTATGTTGATTACATGGGCCATCTTCTGAAACTGGATTTGGGAGAATCTGCCACCAGCGGCGGCGAAACTGTTTGGCAAATTGTTGGTGACTATTTCCCCGCCACGGCAGAACTTGCGATTGCGGGGATGCTGGTTGCTGTAATTGCTGGAACCACCATTGGTGCCCTTGCCGCTTCCCATCCCAATACCAAAACGGACCTTTTCGGTCGCCTCTACGGCATCGTTACTTATTCTATTCCCATGTTCTGGTTTGGCATGGTGTTGCAGTTTGTATTTGCGGTCAACTTAGGTTGGTTTCCCTTAGGAACGCGATTTCCCGCCACTATGCCACCGCCAGAGAGCATTACAGGGTTGTATGTGGTGGATAGTCTGCTAGCGGGCAATATCGAGAAATTATTGACTTCCCTACACTATTTGGCACTTCCCAGTCTCACCCTGGGATTATTGATTGGCGGAATTTTCGAGCGCATTATACGGGTGAATTTGCGGCGAACCTTACAAGCGGACTATGTAGAGGCAGCGAGAGCCAGGGGCATTCCCGAACGGCGCATTGTAATCGCTCACGCTCTCAAAAATGCCCTCATTCCGGCGATTACCGTATTGGGATTAACCTTTGCGGCTTTGTTGGGGGGGGCGGTGCTCACGGAAGTCACGTTTTCCTGGCCGGGTCTGGCAAGCCGTCTCTACGAAGCAATTACCCAACGCGACTATCCCACGGTACAGGGGATTGTGGTATTTTTTGCCGCCATTGTGGTGGTTGCTTCTATTGTTATCGACGTTCTCAACGCTCTGATTGACCCTCGGATTCGGTATTAGGGAAAGCGTACCGAGCGTGTCGAGGGTGGGAGATTGTTGACGCTCTCACGAATTCTATTCGTGAGATTCTTGCTTCGTTGGGTGTACCTAGGTGGATTCGCGAAGAGAACTAGCCCATTCCCGGCGCACAGGGACCCTCGGCGAGCGTTTTTCCGCCCTATTGTGGACGTACTTTTCATGCAATTGTAGTATATTTTTGACGGTGGCGACCGCCGCACGGGTCGCTTTTCCTCTCTGCTAGGAAAGAGGCAGGGCCTGCAAGCTCCCGTCTTTATTTCGTAAATTATGGAATTATAATTCATCGTTGTTTCTCACCCCCCGATGCCCCCATGCCCGAATGTTTCCATGCTCGGTATGCTGCTCAAAAACGCTCAATCGCTTCCACCAACCGATCGCATTCTGACTCTAAAGTTAAATAATGCACGCAAGCGCGAATGCAGTCTGGGTCGCGGAGGGTTCGTACGAAAATTCGATGTTTTTCTAAATATTCTACGCATTCTTGGTGCGATCGCCCGTTGGTAAGTTGAAAAGATATCAATCCTGCTTCCGGTGGCGAAGTTCGCAAGCAGGTCACCTGGGGAAGCTGGCTGAGGCGTTTCCAAAGGTAGCTGCTGAGCTGTTGGATGCGTTGGAAGCGTTGTTGGGGGGTTCCCCATTGGTGGTGAAATGCGATCGCTTCTTGCAAACCGGCATACAGAGGATAGGCGGAGGTGGCAATTTCGTAGCGTTGCCCACCCGATTTCCAGCCGGTGGGTTGCCCGGTGGCGTCTAGGGTAATTCCACGCCAGCCAATAAAAGTTGGTGAAAGTTGTTGGAGCGCTGCCGCACTGACGTACAATCCCCCTACACCGGCAGGACCGCACCACCATTTATGACCGGTAAAGGCGTAAAAATCCACCCCGGTTTCCGGCAAATTCAACGGCATGGATCCTACAGACTGGGCACCATCTACCAAAACTTGGGTATCCGAACTGTTTTCCCGGCAGGCTCTCACAATTTCTTTCAGGGGTAAAATTTGTCCGGTGTTCCACAGGAGATGACTCAAAACCACTAATCGGGTTTGCGGTTTTAAGTGAGCATAGATGAGGGCTGCGGCATCGCCTTCGTTGAGGGTTTCTTTGATGGGGCAGGTATCGATCTGGATGCCATGGCGACGCTGGATTTCTTGAATCACTGCGATGACGCCGGGATGTTCGCAGTCGGTGATTAAAAGGCGATCGCCCGCGCGCCAGTCCAATCCCCACAGGGCAATATTGCACCCAACGGTCACGTCTTCGGTGAGGGCAATGGTTTCCGTGTTGGCACCGAGTTCCCTGGCGATCGCATCCCGTGTTTTCCGAATTTGCTGGCCAACCCAACTGTTGGTGGCTTGGGAAAAAGGTCCCGTCCGCTGTACTTGTTCGTAAGCATTGTAGATCGCTGCGAGAGTCGGTTGCGGTAGCGGTCCCTGACCGCCATAGTTGAAATAGGCTTTGTTGGCTAAAGCTGGAAATTGTTCTCTTTGCTGTTCTAAAAAGGAAATAGCACTCATGAAGAAAATTGACCGCTATGGAATAGAAAAAACTGCAAGCATATTCTTTCTAGTTTATAGGAATTGGGAACCTGGCCGCGCAAAAGAATGGTTGTCTATCCCATTACAGCAATCTATGAACCCGGGCAAATTCCTGCTCGATCTGATTGAGCAATTCCGTAGCCTCTTTGTATTGCTGGACTTGCACTTTTTCCTCGAGCTGACTGCACAATTTCGCCATACCGGTCAAGCCCAAATTGCTGCTGCTGCCGCGCAAGGCATGGGAGGTTTTTAAAGCGGTTTCTGCCTGTTGTTGGGCGATCGCTTCTCGCATAGAATGCAGCATGCGGGGGGTATGCTGGACAAACAGGCGAATCAGTTCTGTAACCACATCGGGTTCGCCATCTTCCTGCAAACTATCGCGCAATCGTTCCAGCATGCTCTCATCCACTTCCGCTTCTCCTTGAACTTCGTCGTCAGCCGCGGCAGAACGACAAGCCAACAAAGCCTGCTGCAAAATTTCAACTTTGACCGGTTTGCTGATATAATCATCCATGCCTGCCTCCAAACAACGGTCGCGATCGCCCTCCATAGCCCCGGCCGTCATCGCAATAATGCGCGGCCTTTGGTCTTGCCAGCGCTGGCAAATTTGTTGTGCTGCCTCCAAACCGCTCATCTCCGGCATTTGCACGTCCATCAAGACCACATCGTAGGACTGGCGCTGCAAAGCTTCGAGGGCTTCTTTACCGTTGTTGGCCACATCAGCGCGATAGCCCATGCGTTCTAACATGCGCAAAGCCACTTTTTGATTGACCACATTGTCTTCCGCCAGTAAAATTCGCAAAGGCAAGCGCGCGGCAAGTTGACTATCCACCCGGGAAGGTTGGGGTTTGCTTTGGCTGGCTTGCCCGGCAAAAATCCCCATCAAAATGTTATAAAGCTGCGATGGTTTGATGGGTTTGAGCAAAAAGGCAGCAAAATTCCTTTTATCGGTTTGGCTGGGATGCCCCAGCGATGTCAGCATCACTAGGGGGAGCTTGCCATTTGCTTCCAAACTGCGAATTTCTTTGGCTAAAGTAATGCCGTCCATTTCCGGCATTTGCATGTCCAAAATCGCCACATCAAAGCGATCGCCGCGTCGCAAACAGTTCAGCGCCTCCGAAGCACTTTCCACGCCCAAGCTTTTCATCCCCCATTTCGCCGTTTGCATGCTCAAAATGCGCCGGTTGGTGATATTATCATCTACAATGAGCAAATTTTTGCCTTCCAATTGCGGGGGATTTTTATCATCCCCCGATTCGGGTTGGTTGGGTGCGCGCGCTACAGCAATATTGAAGTAAAAAGTCGAACCTTTACCGAGTTCGCTTTCTACCCACATTCTGCCGCCCATTAAATCGGTAAGGCGCTGGCTAATTGCCAATCCCAACCCTGTACCGCCGTATTTGCGCGTGGTGGAAGCGTCAATTTGGGAAAACGATCGAAACAAGCGATTGGTTTTATCTTTAGAAATACCAATGCCCGTATCCCGCACTGAGAAGGTAATTTGATAGTACGTATTGTGCAGGTTGAGGGTATTTTCCCGGGTACTCTCTTGCGGTTGCTCGCTGTTTTCTTCTTCCTGATTGCTCGATGTTCTACCGGCTTCCAATTGTAGCGACCAATTGCCCAAACATTCCGCAGAAACATTGACCACCACTTCTCCCTGCTCGGTAAATTTCACGGCGTTGCTCAGTAAATTCACCAGGATTTGCCGTACTCTGGTAATATCCCCAACCACCATTTTGGGTGTATCTTCGGAAATATAATAAGCCAAATCTAGATTTTTTTTAGAAGCATTGGGTGCCACCAAATCCAAGGATTCTTCCACGCAATCGCGCAGGTTAAAAGGTTGGTTTTCTAGCTCTAATTTACCGGCTTCAATTTTGGAGAAATCTAAAATATCGTTAATAATGGCAAGCAAGCTTTCGCCACTGCTACGTACGGTTTCTACAAATTCCCGTTGGGTGGCGTTGAGGTCGGTTTCCAGCAACAGCCCGGTCATACCAATGACTGCGTTCATGGGAGTACGCAGTTCGTGGCTCATATTGGCGATAAAATCGGATTTTAATTGAGTAGCGGTTTGGGCGTTTTGTAGTTGCTCTTCCAGTTCGTCTACCTTTTCTTCAAGGGTATCGGCTTTCTCGCGAGTACTTTGGTACTCCGCTTGCCAGGTGGTGAGATAATCTTGTAACTGGCTGTGGGTTCTCCGGGAAAACCACCAAGCATGCCCGCCGAGGAGTAGTAAAATCAAACCGCTGCCAGTTCCCCCTAAAATTTGCAAGCGGCGGGTGTTGATGCGAATGGATTGTTGGTGTTCTTGTTTTAACGTTTCTAAAGCTCGGTCGAACTGAGATTGATTTTGGGCAATTTTGGCGATGCGATCGGAAAAATTCATTTGTTGCGGCATGGTTTCCGATGTTTTGACGGAAAAATAAGCGGATTCGGCTTCTTGAACCATGCTGCGGTAACTCCGATCGAGGGTTTGCCAGGAAACCGTTGGTTGACGCCATCCCTGCGGAGGTTCCTGCGGAAATTGCCACTTTTCGTAGACATCCTGGAGCTGGGACATGGTATTTTCTTTTTCCGAGGGATTGGAAGCTGCCTGCAAAGCCAACATGGCTTGATTGAGCTGCTGGGCGTTTTGCTGCTGTTCGTTGATTTGTTCGATAATTTGGGAACTTTTCGACAGCTGCCAAGCCAGTTTTTGTACGGTTACAGCCGTAGCGATCGCGACCAGCCCCACTGCGGTAAAAATTGCTAGATGGGCACGAGTTTGTAAAATCTGGGCAGAACGCATGGGATTGTTCGGGTATGACCTGGGCATATCTCGATCCAAGTGCAATTAAAATTAGTAATCTTTGCTAGATTTCTGGTAAATACGAGCAGTTCTTCACATAGCGTAGCAGGGAGCAATTAAGGATGTGCAGCCATCGGCAACAATTCTGTATAGCTGGTTTGTTTCTTTTTGGGAAAACCATAGAACCAAACCACCCCCCTATCCCATCCCAAAAAAAGATTGCTGCTTTTGCAAAAACGAACTTCTTCACCGAGAGCTATATCCTAGCTATTCAGCTTGATGGCGGCATCTGTTAAAGACTCAGCCTGGTCAACTTTCGGACTTTTTCCAGCTCGCACCCTATCCGTTCGGGTCGGCGTCAGGTAGTTGACTTGCATCGGCGTCGGGAGTGCGTCACGATACTAAATAGCATACTGCTGGAAAATGGAAACTTCAGATATAATCCCCGGTCGGGATGGCCAATGCTCACTGACGACCTTCTAGTTGATTACCAACGCTGCTCTCGCCGTTCGTTTTTAAATTTGTACGGCGATCGCAATAGCCTGGACTCAGAAAATGAGTGGGTACGCAGGCTGCAAAAAGCCTCCCAGAAACATCGTCAAGAACACGTACGTGCTATGTCCGCCGTACGACCAGTATATCCCGACGGTGATTGGTGGGCAGGAGCAGATGCAACTGTTGCCTTGATGCGTCAAGGGGTAGAACGCATCTACGGTGGCATTATTCTTTGGCAAGCGTCAACCGCAAGCCCTCTAGCTGGTTGTCCGGATGTCTTAATCAAACAGCCAGGACCTTCTATTTTTGGCGAGTGGTACTACGTTCCATTAGAAATTAAGTATAGCAGGCGTCCCAAACGGGAATATCGCACGATTCTAGCGTATCAAGTCTCTATTTTAGATGCTATTCAACAGACGGCGATTGATGAGGCTTGGTTGCTGCTGCGCGATCGCGGTTACTACCGAGTAGCTGTTCGCCGCTGGTTGCCACAGGTACGGGAATTGGTGGATGCCTGTCTTGCTAGTTTAAATCAATCCCAGGTTCCAGAAGTTTTTATGGCCCGCTACCCTTGCGATACCTGTCGTTGGTACAGCAGTTGCTACGCTGTAGCCAGCCAATCGCGCCACCTTTCGTTGGTTCCGGGGGTAACCCCCAAACGCTACCAGTATTTAAAAACCCTCAATATTTCGACTCTGGAACGTTTGGCAACCGCCAATCCCGAAACCATTGCCCCTTGCCTGGAGGAGACCGCTGGCAAAAATCCCGCTGCTGCCACACAGGTGGCGGCTTCCATTGTGCGCCAAGCCCAATCGATTTTACACCAGCAACCCATTTCCCTGCCTTCGGTGCCGGGGTTTCATCCCAGCCATTTTCCCCACGCACCGGTAGAATTTTATTTTGATGTGGAGGCAGAACCGGAACGGGATTTAATTTTTTTGCACGGGGTGTTGGTGGTCAATACGCAAACCAACACGGAAACGTTCCATGCTTGTATTGCCAAAACGCCAGCTGAGGAGGGAGATTGTTGGCAGCAATTTTTGGAGCTGGCTTGGCGGTATCCCCAAGCACCTATTTTTCACTTTTGCGAGTACGAAGTGCAAATTATTAAAAAATTAGCCAAACGCTACCATACGCCGGTGCAGTGGTGGTCGCCGTTGGTGGAGCGTTGTGTAGACGTACACAAGTGGGTGACGAAAACGGTGGTGTTACCGGTGGAGAGCTATGCTTTAAAAGCGATCGCCCGTTGGATGGGGTTTGACTGGCGCGCCAATCAAGCCAATGGTGCCCAATGTATCTGCTGGTACGACCGGTGGTTGGAACTCGGCGATCGCGAGGCTTTGGATGCGATCGTACGCTACAACGAAGACGATTGTCGGGCTACTTACGTGGTCGCCAGTTGGTTGCGGCGATTCTGGTATTCCACCAACCAAAATGCCTCTATAGAAGGCGAAGAAGTGGGTTAAGCAATTTGCAGCATGTCGGTATATTCGGTCAGGAGTTCCTCGTAAGTCAGACTATCGCTGGCATCTTGTGGGCACCAAAGAAGTTCAAATACCAATAAATATTCGGGAGTGGTGGCGGCTACCTTTTTCAAGGCAGTTTCTAGGTCTTCTGGCGAGTAAACTGTATCGAATAAGGGTTGGTCGTCTTCCGTGCCGATGAGTAAGGTTACCACAATGTAAGCACTGGGACCTTCTTCGGCGTCGGGTTGTACTTCTTTGGTTTCAATTTCACCCCCTTCGTGGCGAAATGTTTCTTGGGAAAAGTTGCTGCGTTCGGCGATGGATAATTCTTCAAAAAATCTTGCTGCTGCGCTGCGGTTGGGAAATGTCTGGGATTCGCTGCGGGCATAGCGCCAGTATTCGGAAGCTTGTAGCAGGGTCAGAGCCGATTGTTGTAGGAAATTTGCCAGTCCTTCTCGGGTTTCTAGGTCGGCTTTGCTGCTGGCTTCTGTGAGTTATTGCTGCACGTCTCGGGCGATCGCGAGCAAAGCAATTTGCAGTTTGCTCACGGTAACCACTTCGTTTTCTAACTCTGATGGACCGCTTTCCCCATCTGTATTTTCAGAATTGCTGGTGAGGGAAACGAGAAAACCGCGCCCGATCGCCAAAAATACAACTGCGAACAAGCCACCTCCTACAGCAAGAAAGATCCAACTCCCCGTTCTGGAAGTGTGGGTGTTCGGCGATTGCGATCGCGTTTCGGCTTCGTCAATCGCGCGATCGCGGTTGGGAACGGTCTGGGTGGGCGAATGGTTCTGACTCGGCGAAGACGGTAGGGGGGAGGTGGGCGTGGTGGAACGGTTTGGTGAAGGAGTGCGCTGAGGGGAAGTTTGGGAATTGGTAGGATTTTGGCGACTGTCGCTTTCTGACGTCGAACTGCTGCGATTGGGGGTAGGAGAACTTTCTTGGAAAGACCCACCTCGTAGGCTCGATCCGGAAGTAGACCTTTGGGAAGGGCTGTGGGAGGAATTCGAGGAAGAAGAAGTGCCCTGGGGGCTGGAACCGGAACTGGTTGAGGGGGAAGAATTGCGTCGGAATGAACCCCCGCGCGAGCGCCCACCACTGCTGCGAGCGGATGCTGCGGGCGTTTCTAAGGAAATCGCACCAGAGGGAGATGGGTTTGGGGTTCGCGAAATATCTCCAAAAAATACCAAAGCGATCGCCACCGACAGCCAAACTGGAAATTTGCGTTTCATTTTCAATACATACTTTGAAGGTGATTATTTTTCTGAATACAAAGCTGTCTCATTCATAGCGTAATTTAAGACGAGTTGTCCTTAGGGTCGATGTAAAGTTTTATTTTTTCCCACAAATCCGGGCGACGCTGGCGGGTGCGTTCGATTTGTTTTTGTCGCCGCCAACGCGCGATCGCCTTGTGGTCGCCGGAACGCAAAATTGGTGGCACTTCCCAACCGCGGAAAACAGCCGGCCTGGTATATTGGGGATAATCGAGCAATCCACCCTCAAAACTTTCTGCTTTCAGCGATTCCTTCTTGCCCACCGTACCTGGTAGCAATCGCACCACCCCATTCACAATCGCCAAAGCCGGAATTTCGCCGCCGGTCAGCACAAAATCCCCCAAAGAAACCTCCCGGGTGACAATGTGGGTAATGCGTTCGTCAATCCCTTCATAATTGCCACAAACAATCACCAACTGTTCGTAACTGCTGGCAAGTTTCCACAGCAAAGGTTGGTTGACCGTTTCCCCTTGAGGAGACAGCAAAATAATTTCGCGCGGCGCACATACCGGCAACGATTCGATAGCCGCAAAGACCGGTTCCGGCTTCATCACCATACCCGCCCCACCGCCATAGGGTTCGTCATCCACCCGCCGGTGTTTATCGTGGGTAAAATCGCGAGGATTGACCAAATTCACTTGCGCAATTTGTCGGTTTAAAGCTTTTCCTAGAAGTCCGGTTTGTAAGGGAGACTGAAAAAAGTCAGGAAATATAGTGATTATGTCTATACGCACGGATAGTTTTCTGAAATGGAACGCCAATTAAATGAAAAGGGAGCGAAAACAGTAAGAAAGCCGAAAGGGATTGTACTTTGCTAACTGGGAAACTAGCAAATTTGCGGGGGCTTGATTTGCCATTCCCGTATGTTAGCTAGCGGGCAAACGCCCCATGTGGGTGGAGCTGGTTTCCCTCAAGGCATTGCATCAAAAGTCGTTTTTGTCGGGTTGCTCGTTGGTTTCATCTCAATCCTCCAAGCCCCAACTTCTCGTTGAGGTCAGTGACAAACCAATACTTGCCCGTGGATGCATTTTGGCAGTTGAATTTCAACCTTGACGACGGGGGTCGCTGGGGCATGGTTTGGCCACTGTTGGTCGAGTATGTTTGCCATAGCTGGGTTTTGGTCTAATATACACCTAAGAAACAGACAACCAACGTCTGCCATGTTTGGGATCCATTTTTCTATCTTCCCATACCCCGATTGCCAATTGGTTATGACGTCGCAGAAGGCAACCATCAACTTTCCTCAAAACCTACGGTCATTTCCCGGTAAACTAGAAAACATTTAGAGGGGACTCCCCATAATAAAATAGTCATTCTGTTGGTACTTGGCCAGCGAAATGGCTTTTCAGTCCAGCCCACTTGGTCTTGAGAACACATTGCTCGCTCGCCAACTGTTTATGTGGAAACAACCCCCGGTTACGGAGTTCGTACAATGATGCAGCTAGAAACCAACCCTATGCTTGCCGACAATCCCAACTCCCTCAAACGCACCATTCTGGCAATCGGCGGCGCTGAAGATAAAGTACACGGACGGGAAATTTTATCGACATTTTTTACTCGTGCCGGTGGTAGAGATGCCAAAATAGCCATCCTCCCTTCCGCATCCCGGGAACCCCAAGCAACCGGGGGAAGATATCGCACCATCTTTGAAGATATGGGAGCTAAATCGGCCGAAATTTTGGATATTCGCGAGCGCGATCGCGCTGCCGATCCAATCTGGGAAGAACAACTAGAAGAAGCAACTGGCGTTTTTTTTACCGGCGGCGACCAGCTACGTCTGTGTGCGATTTTGGCCGATACTCCCATTATGGAAAAGATTCGCTTGAAAGTACATCGGGGAGAAGTCATTTTGGCAGGAACCAGTGCTGGGGCAGCCGTGATGGGGCATCACATGATTGCTGGTGGCGGTTCTGGGGAATCTCCCTGCCGTTCTCTGGTGGATATGACTACGGGATTGGGAATTATTCCAGAAGTGATTGTGGACCAACACTTCCACAACCGCAACCGCATGGCCCGATTGCTCAGTGCCATTGCCTGCCACCGCGATCGCATTGGCATTGGCATCGATGAAGATACCTGTGCCATGTTTGAAGGCGACGGCGTTTTGCAAGTGGTTGGTCG
The DNA here is from genome assembly GCF_001870905.1 of Geitlerinema sp. PCC 9228. NCBI lineage: Bacteria > Bacillati > Cyanobacteriota > Cyanophyceae > Geitlerinematales > Geitlerinemataceae > Geitlerinema > Geitlerinema sp. PCC 9228. The sequence continues at coordinate 3,069 of NZ_LNDC01000173.1, read as the reverse complement.
GGGAACGGTAACCGCTATCGACGCATTGGAACTTTCCCACACCAACGAACCGCGCGTTAGCGCCAGCGACCCCCTCAGCCTCGCTAACCTGTGCGTTCACATTCTCACCCACGGCGATCGCTACCACTGGCGAGAACGGCGCGTCGTTCCCAGCGAAATCTCTTTCTCCGGCGATTGAATCCCCCAGCCGCTACCAGAACCAAATCGAGCCACAGGCGCTAAGTAGGGGAAATTGTTCGCAGCGAACAGTTTTACCATTCCCTCTCAGCTCAGACTAATTGAATAATGCTTAATTTCGTTTACGATCGCTTGCTTCAAGCATTACATTGCCGGAGTCACCCATGAGAATTCTAAGAGTCCAAACTTTACGCGGTCCGAACTACTGGAGTATTCGCTATGGCAAACTCATTGTGATGCGCCTGGATTTAGAAGATTTGGCGCACAAACGCTCTAGCGACCTTCCCGGTTTCTACGAAGCCCTCAAAGAAACGCTGCCTAGTTTGGACGAACACAAGTGTTCCCGCGGGTATCGGGGCGGATTTTTAGAACGTCTGAAAGAAGGAACGCTCATGGGGCATATCGTCGAACACGTAGCCCTAGAACTGCAGCAACTCGCACAGATGCCCGTTCGATTTGGACGCACCCGCGAAACCTCCGAACCAGGTGTTTACCAAGTTGTGTTTCAATACGTATACGAAAAAGCCGGTCGCTACGCCGGGCGGGCAGCCGTACGCATGTGTCAAAGCATTGTCGATACCGGTCGCTACCCGCAAAGCGAACTAAAACAGGATTTACAAGATTTAGATGAACTACGACAGGAAGCCGCCCTAGGACCGAGTACGGAAACCATTATTCGCGCAGCTGAAGCCAGAGGCATTCCCTGGATGCCCCTGAAAGCTCGCTCCATGGTGCAGTTGGGCTATGGCATTTACCAAAAACGCCTACAAGCTACCCTCACCGACACCAGTAGCATTCTCGGTGTAGAACTCGCCTGCGACAAAGAAGGCACCAAACGCATCCTCGCAGAAGCCGGCATTCCGGTTCCCCGGGGCACTGTCATTCACTACTTTGAAGACCTTGAAGATGCCGTTGAAGAAGTGGGCAGTTTTCCCGTGGCGATCAAACCCTTAGATGGCAACCACGGACGCGGCATTACCATTAACATCGACAATATGGAGGAAGCCGAAGCTGCCTACGACCAAGCCAAAGAAGCTTCCAAAACCCGCTCCATTCTTGTGGAAAGCTTTCACTTCGGCAGCGACCATCGGATTTTGGTGGTCAACGGCAAAGTCATAGCCGTATCGGAACGAGTCCCCGCCCATGTGGTGGGAGACGGCCAATCAACCATCACCGAACTCATCGAAGAAACCAACCGCGATCCCCGACGCGGCGAAGGTCACGATAATGTTCTGACCAAACTAAAAGTCGATCGCACCAGTACCAGCATTTTAGAAAAACAAGGCTATACCCTCGACAGCATTCCCCCAGAAGGGCAAGTGTGCTATTTGCGCGCCACTGCTAATCTCAGTACCGGCGGCATCGCCATCGACCGTACCGACCAAATCCATCCCGAAAATGTCTGGCTAGCTGAACGGGTCGCCAAGCTAATTGGTTTGGATATTGCCGGTATTGATGTGGTTACCCAGGACATTAGCAAACCACTGCGGGAAGTGGATGGGGTGGTTATTGAAGTAAACGCAGCGCCGGGATTTCGCATGCATGCGTGTCCCAGCCACGGCCAGGCCCGCAATGTAGGTGGTGCGGTGGTGGATATGATGTTTCCACCGGGAACGCCTTGCCAAATTCCCATTATCTCCATTACCGGGACCAACGGCAAAACCACGACCACCCGGTTGATCGCTCACATGATGAAACAAACCCAGAAAACGGTGGGCTATACCACCACAGATGGTACCTATATTGGGAATTGGTTGGTGGAACCGGGGGATAATACCGGACCCCAAAGTGCCCATTTGATTCTACGCGACCCCACGGTGGAAGTAGCGGTTTTAGAAACGGCGAGAGGTGGGATTTTGCGTTCTGGATTGGCGTTTGAAAGCTGCGATGTGGGGGTGGTCCTCAATGTTAGTGCCGACCATTTGGGGATTGGCGATATTAATACTATCGAACAAATGGCGGACTTGAAGGCGGTGGTGGCAGAGGCAGTTCACCGCAACGGTTATGCCATTTTGAACGCGGATGATTTTCGGGTCGCTAAAATGGCGGAGAAGGTTTTGGGGAAAGTGATATTTTTTAGTCGCCATTTGGATAGCGAAATTATTCAAAATTCTGTGGCCAATGGTGGGACGGCTGTGGTTTACGAAAATGGTTATTTATCGATTTTGCAACCTCCTGCTCCCCCTAGAGAGGAAAATCAGTTGCTACGCATTGAAAAGGTGGAAAATATTCCGCTTACCATGGGTGGCAAAGCTGGTTTTATGATTGAAAATGCATTGGCGGCATGTGGGGCAGCCTACGTACAAGGGGTTACTTGGGAGCAAATGCGCCTCGGTTTGACCACGTTCCGGGCTTCCACCAGTCAAACCCCGGGTCGGATGAATTTGTTCGATTTGGGCAAGTTCCACGCTTTGGTGGATTACGCTCACAACCCCGCTAGCTATCAGGCGGTGGGTGAGTTTGTCAGAAGCTGGTCTGGCCAGCGTATTGGTGTGGTAGGTGCCCCGGGCGATCGCCGCGATGGTGATTTTATTGAGTTGGGGCATTTGTCGGCGCAAATTTTTGATTGGATTTTGGTGAAAGAAGACGACGATACCCGCGGTCGCGATCGCGGTGAGGTTGCCGACCTGATTTGTCAGGGGATTCGCGAAGAAAATCCAGATGCGAAATACGAGTCGATTTTAGAAGAAACGCGAGCGATCGAAGTGGCTCTGGATGAGGCTTCGGAAGGCAGTTTGGTGGTGATTTTACCGGAAAGCGTACGTCGCGCTATTGACTTAATTGAGAAACGCAAACCATTGCCAGAAGGACTAACCCAATCACTGGACAAAAATCGACATTCGTGTTGATTGCGTTCGGTTCGTCCAGCCTTGGTCTCGTAGCAGACTCCGT
>NZ_LNDC01000172.1 GCF_001870905.1 Geitlerinema sp. PCC 9228 | reverse complement strand
CGGAGTCTGCTACGAGACCAAGGCTGGACGAACCGAACGCAATCAACACGAATGTCGATTTTTGTCCAGTGATTGGGTTAGTCTATAGGGACTACGTTGTCCCAATTTTTGCAGGGGCGCTTTGCAAAACACCCCTACCACAGCTATTGGTGAGTTTCAGAAAATCACGGTTTTTTAGAAATGAGATTAGTTGGATGGACTGACTAGTTTGCGCAATGGTTCTACCCGTTTTTTGGCAGTGGCGTTGTTGGGGTCGTACTCTAAGGCTTGGTCGTAGCAAGCCAAAGCTTGGGCTGTGAGCTGCTTGCGTTCGTAGGCAAATCCCAGATTGTTCAACGCGGTCACGTATTCGGGATACTGTTGGAGCGCTTCTTTGTATTGGCGAATGGCAAGGTCGTATTGTTCGGTGGCGGCGTAGGCAAATCCCAAGGCGTTGCACACCGCGGCGGTATCGGCCCCTGCTTCTAGGTCTTTGGATTTGAGGGTTTTCTGAAATTGCTCGATCGCTTGCGAATACAGTTTTTTCTCTAAAAAAATACTGCCTAGGGCGTAGCGTTCTGCTGCTGTGGCTTCGCCGTTTTTCACTTTCTTTTGCAGTTGGGCGAGGTTGCTTTCTTTGCGTCGGGTGCGCAAAATTTGCCGTACGATAAACCAACCCGATACAGAAAGGAAAACAAGCAGCAACACCAAGTACATAATGGCTAACAGATTGCTGTCCAGCATAGATATTCCACCGTCAGATAATTTAAAAACAAACTGCTGCGATAAGAAATGCAAAACAACCGGTGTGTGGCTGTTATCTTAGTCGATCTTCCCACAATTTGCGCCAGTCGCTAAAAGGCACTTGCCAGTGTTGGGCGCGCGAACGCAGCCAGCCACTTTCCCACCATTCGCGAATGGCTCGATCGATCTGTTGGCGTAAGGGTTGATACTGCAATCCTTTGGGTATCACCACGGCAATGGGTTGGGCGGATAGGCGTTGTGATAGCAGACTTACCTGGGGGTCGGTTTGTGCCCAGCCTGCCAAAATGCTCATATCGGCGGCGAACGCATCGGCTTGTCCGGCTACCAACAGCGATCGCCCGGCTTGGTAGGAATCTACTTTTTTTAGCGTCACCTCGGGATAAAAATATTTCACTGTCGCTGCGGTACTCGAACCCGCTAAAACGCCAATGGTGGCTTCTGATAGTTCTTGCCAGCTGTCTATGGTGGGGTCTTTGACTACTGCTGCGGCACCGTCTACGTAATAGGGGAGGCTGAAGCTCACCACCCGCGATCGCATTTCTGTAGCGGTTACGTGGGCGATCGCCATGTCGGCTTCACCGCGCAAAACCACAGCCAACCGCTGTTGGTTGCTTACAGGTAACCACCGCACTGCTTCGGCACTCCCCAACAATCGCTCGGCTAGCCGTTTGGCAATATCGATTTCAAATCCTTGCAATTCCCCTTGGGCGTTACGAAATCCCAACGGCCGGAGATTCTCTTTGACCGCGACAATTAAATATCCCCGCTTTTGGATCTCTTTCCATTCTGCTGCTTCTACCCCATGCCTGCCATCGCCGATGCCCACCACCAACGCGATCGCCATCTGAACGATGGCAATGCCCCCACGGGGAAAAACAACTCGGGATAGGAACACTCCTACCCCGATTTTTTGATGTCCCAATTTCGCGCGCCCGGTCAACACCTTCGCAGGTTCCCTTATTTGCTTTGGCTGGCGACTTGCACCACTTGGCGGAAGCTTTCCGGATCCATGACCGCCATCTGTGCCAGCATTTTCCGGTTGAGCTGGATATTGGCTTTGCGCAAGCCATCTACGAGGCGGCTGTAACTCATACCATTTTGCCTGGCGGCCGCATTGATGCGGGTAATCCACAAGCGACGGAAATTGCGCTTGCGCCGACGCCGGTCGGCATAGGCATAAGACAGCGCCCGCATGACGCGCTGGTTGGCGGTGCGAAATAGCTTCGAGTTGCCGCCGCGAAATCCTTTGGCGAGTTTGAGAATCTTTTTGCGGCGTTTGCGAGCTACGTTGCCGCGTTTTACTCTGGTCATGGTTGATCCCATCCTAAAATTTCAATGCTTTGTGCACGTGAACTGGTGCCGCAAGCGCCCTATAGATACGGCATCATTTTCCGTACGTTGTCCTCATCGGTTTTGTGGACCAAGGCCGGCTTGGACAAACGACGCTTGCGTACGGATTTTTTGTGCTTGAGCAAGTGGCTTTTGAACGCTTTGCGACGTACGATTTTACCACTTCCAGTGGCTCGAAAACGCTTGGCAGCAGCTTTGCGAGTCTTTACTTTGGTTTTTGGCATGGTCAAGCGTACTTTAATAACACAATCGATCATCTTACCATGACTGAGACCTCTGTGGCAAGCAGCCATCGTCTTCGCTGCGATCGGCAAACCAACAATTTCTAGTATTTTGCTGCGATAGCCATTCCCAAATTGTGGAACAATAAACTAGGATGCCGAACCAGTACGTGGGCGTCCCTCCCACTGGCTATCCCTGCCTGCTCAGACATTGGGTGTGCCCACATCCATGACGATCGCGCTCAAGATTGACTATACTGAATGGGTGGATAAAGTAGAAACGACTCTCTCGGATCGCTCCCCCGCGATCGCCACAGCCAGAGTCTCGATTGGCATCCGCGCCTCCCCTATCCAACCAAGCAGGGAGTTTGGGCCATCTGACGAGCCCCCGTGCCCTTGTTGTCTGTTTCGATTCCCGCTAACAATCGCAAGTAGAAGCCAACACACCCAGTGGTTCCTCTCTCAGGAATTTGGCTTGGAGGTGGCTAGGGGGGCACCAAAAATAGCTGCACTTGACAACTTGGTTGACAAGGGACGCTAGTCCGCTTACCGACAAATGGGACAATCCCCACCATAAAGAACGTCACAGGCGAGGAATATTAGGCGTGTTGTATCTAGCGGAAGTACAGAAAAGTAAGGGCGTTTTTGGCGGTAAAGCCCAGTTAAAGCTTCTTGCTTGTCAGCGTGGCGAGCAAAGCTGGAATGCAGTCAACAAAAATCCCATACCAGCAGAGGAAGCAAACGGATTCAACTCGGGAGCGCTGGTTCTAGTCGAGCTAGATAGTAACGATCGCATCAAAAAACCCCCCCAAGAAGCCGGGCGGGGATTGGTCAGCATCCTCCAAAATTTCTCCCGCCTCCAAGAAAAATATAAAAACCAAGAAGAAGAAATCGAGCAGTGGAAACAGTCGCTCACCTTCCAAAGCCAGGAACTCAACCGTCGCGAAGCCGAAATGGAAGCGCGGCGGGAAGAACTGGAGCAAATGCAGCAGGAGGTAGAGCAACTACAGGCACAGCGCCAAGAAATTGAAAACGCCCAGCAACAGGCCCAGCAACTCCAGGAAGAAGCCCAAAGGCGACAAAAAGAACTCGACGAAGCCGCCAAACGCATTGAAGCCGAAAAACGCCAGCTGCAAGAACAACAACAGCACCTGCAACAGGCATCGTCGTTAAATAGCGAACAAGTCCAGCGCATCCAAGAGCTACTCAATCAAATCTCCGGCGCGGTTGCCCCCACCGACACGGTACGCGAAGCGGTGAACGAAGCCCTCAATGGGGTTGACAGCCACCAATCCCTTCTCGACGGCTACTGGCAAGACCTGGAAAACCAACAAGCTCAAGCCGAACAGCAACAGGCAGAAGTCGATCGCTTGCAAGGGGAAATTGACAAAAAAGTAGAAGAGCTACGCCAATCCCAAGATTCCTTAGAAAATGCCCGCAGTGCCCTGCGAGTACAGCGCGAAACCCTACATATCAAACAGGAATACGCTCAAAGCGCTGCCAACCAGCTGCGCAATCAAGAAGAACTATACCAGCAAATTTTCCAACTCGTAGAAACCACCGACGAAGTCAATATTAGCGAACGGGTGGATATGGCGGAGCTGGAAAATATGTCTTTGGAGGAAATCCAAGGCAAAGTACAGCAGTTGCAGCAAGAGTTGGAACGCATGTCACGGTTTGTCAACGACCAGGAAGAGGAATTAAATCTGGAACGAGACACCATTTCCCAGCTCCAACAGCAGCTAGAACAAGCTGGCAGCAACGACGAACGCGATCGCCTCGAAACCGAACTCGCCGACGAACAAGACCACTACCAAATGCTCAACGAAACCCTAGTCGGTCAGCGTCGCAATTTGCGGGAAAGACAGGAAATTTTAGCCCAACACCAAGAAGTTCTGTGGCGACGGCTGGGCAATCCCGACATGAAGCCGGTGGAAAAGAAAATCGACTTGGGTCCCATTTTGCGACGCCTTGACGAACAGCGTCAGGAACAAGAGCAAGAATCCAAAAATTTGGAAGCAGAAGTAGAAAATATGCGCTCCGGCATCCAACAAGCTGAAGACGCGATCGCCCATCAAGAACAAGAGCATCAAGAACTCCAAAACGAACTGGACCAAATGCGCCAGCAGTGGCACGAACAAAGCATCGCCGTTGCCCAAATTTGGGGTCGCGTCAACCTATATCGCGAAATCCTACAACCCATACAAGACGCCCTCAACCAACTCCGTTCCCAACTAGAAAGTGCCATTCGCGCTTTGAACCAAGTTCAGGAAACGGGAGACTATCAGTTGCAGTCAATTGCAGAGTTGCAGCGAACCGTGCAAGATTTGGGGAATTAGATTTTAGAGAGGATGGGAGCGTCGGAGCGTCGGATCGAACAACCAATTGGATCTCCCACGCTCGGTAAGCTCGGTACACTCCTCACTGTGCTTCTTGCCACAAAATCCAATTGCCAGAAACTTCTGCGATCGCACCTCCAGGAAAAGGATCGGTACGGGAACGGTTGGGAGCATTAATTAAAGCCACCAGCTTCTCCACATGCTCGAAACGAGGGGTGTGGGGCAGCATATCTTGTAAGAATTGACGCAAAGCACGCCGTTGGAGCGCCAAAGGAGCTTTTTGTAAAATCTGGCGGTCGAAGGTATTGTGCTGGTATAGGGCGCGCTGGCGCAAATCTCGGGCGGCGGTTTCTAAATACGCCACATCCGCACGTAGCAATTCTGCGGTTTGTGCCAGGGATTGTTCCACCTTGGGATTGAAATGGGTTTGCAAATAGGGCAGTAACTGGTGGCGAATGCGCGGGCGAGCGTACTGCCAATTTTCGTTTTGCGGGTCTTCCCAAACCGGCAACCCCATCTGGCGGCAGAAGTCTCCTGTTTGTTGGCGAGAAATCTCCAACAAAGGACGCACCAATTGTAGGTTTGGTTGTAAAAACCGCTGCCAGGTGAGCGCCTGCAATCCATCGGCACCTGCTCCCCGCATTAAATTGTACAGCAGCGTTTCGGCGCGATCGCTGAGGGTATGAGCCACCACCAAATAACCATAACCCACCTCGATCGCCATTTCCGTTAGCGCTTGGTAACGCCATTTTCTCGCTGCCGCTTCGCTCTGGAGATTGATGGTGTGGCTGCCCCCCGTTGGGGCTACTTTGATATAAAAAGGCAACTGCCACTGATTGGCGATCGCTTCCACATGTTCCGCCATTCCCGCATCTGTATGCCAGCGGTGGTCGCAGTGGGCAATTCCCAACTGCCATTCCCATTTCGGTTGCAAATCCCACAGCAACTTCGCCAAACATAGGGAATCTTGACCGCCAGAAACCGCTATCAAAACGCTCTGGCGGCGGGGCAATAACTGTTTTTCTCGTAACGTTTGGTGGATTTGTGCGTGCAGGAGGGTCCAGCTATCCTGGTTCGGCATATAACTGTCTTCCCGTAGGCGTTGCCAACTCTTCAACGCCAGCTTCGATTAAAGCGCGATCGCGCAGGCGACAGGAATCGCACACGCCACAGGGTTGTTCTCCCCCTTGATAGCAAGACCAAGTTTCGGCGATGGGAACTCCCAATTGCAGGGCGCGGCGCACAATATCGGCTTTGCTATCCCGTACCAACGGCGCGACCAATTTAGGTGGTTTGCCTTCTACCCCGACTTTAGAAGATAGCCCCGCTACTTTTTGCATGGCTTCTAGATATTCAGGGCGACAATCAGGATAGCCAGAATAATCGATGGCGTTGATACCTAAATAAATAGTCTCGGCGGCAACGGCTTCGGCGAGGGAAAGGGCGATCGCGATAAACACCGTATTGCGCCCAGGAACATAAGTCGAAGGAATGGCGTTGGGATTGACCCCTTCGGTGGGAATCTCCTGGTTGGCTTCGGTGAGGGAAGAACCGCCCCACTGACCGATGGGCACATCCACCGTATAATGTTTTTCCATCCCCAAATGCTGGGCGATGGTGTTGGCAGCTTCCAGTTCTCGTTCGTGGCGCTGACCGTAGCGAAAAGACAGCGCGATCGCTTCATACCCATCGGCGATCGCTTGAGCCGCCGAAGTCGCCGAATCCAATCCGCCAGAAAGTAAAACAACCGCACGTGGTTTCATCGCACTTGCAAAAATTTATGGATTTGCAGGCTTACCCGCCATTGGGGATGCTCTAATACATAATCAAACACCAACTGTTCGCTCCCAGACGTTTCCCATTCCGGCTGCAAATACAAACGAGTCGATTTATTAACTTTCGCTGCTTCTTGTTCGGCCCATTCTAAATCTTCACAACCGGCAACCACCACTTTCAATTCGCTGACGTGGGGATAAATTTCCCCAACTGGCGGTTTAAACCGTTTCGGCGAGAGCGTTACCCAATCAAAACTCCCAGTAAAGGGATGGGCACCGGATGTTTCCAAATGCACCGGCAATCCGGCTTGGCGCAACGAATGGGTCAGTGGCAACAGATCGTGCATCAGCGGTTCCCCACCCGTCACCACCACAATCGCCGGTTTTGCCGCCACCGCATCTCGTACCAAATCTCCAGCAGCCATCTGCGGGTGGCGTTTGGGATTCCAAGATTCTTTGGTATCGCAAAACCAACAACCCACATCACAGCCGCCCAAACGAATAAAAAAGGCGCTGGTACCACTAAATGCTCCCTCCCCTTGGATAGAGGCAAAGGTTTCCACCACGGGATAGTTGGTTGGCGTTGGGGAAGCGATCGCCGAAGAAGTCATAACGAGCAAGAGATAATACAATTTGCCACGCAATCCGTAGCGGTTGCGTGGCCTTTCATTACTTAGATGGTAGCATTGACCCTCTCACGAATTCCATTCATGAGATTCCCCCTCCCCCTCCCTTGGGTGTGCCTAGATGGATTCGCGACGAATGTTATTGTAGCACATTTTTGACGGCGGCGATCGCCGCACAGGTCGCTTTTCCTCCCTGTGGGAAAAGAGGCAGGGCTTTCAAGCTCCCGTCTTTCAGTGCAAGCGTTTTTACTAAAGGGAACTACTCAGCAGTAGCAAATTCGGTGCTGCCGCGGGAACGGCGGCGGGTAATGGTATTGAACAGCATTTGCCCGATGGCTTTCACCAAATTGCCTTCCAATTCTTTAAACAGATTCATATTCAGTTTGAAGGCATAATTGGCTTCATCCACCACCTTGTCTACCTGACTTTGGTCGAAGGGCAAACTATCCATCGCGTTGCGGTAGGTCGCCTTAAACGCCTTCTCATCTTCGATTTGGTCAAACTCATAGAAAGACGTGCCCTGACCGTCGGATAGATTCATACCGCGCATGGCCATTTTCTTCAGAATTTGCCCCCCAGACAGATCGCCTAGGTAGCGGGTATAGGCGTGGGCAATGAGCAGTTCCGGGTCTTGCTGGGAAACTTCCCGAATGCGGGCTATGTATTCTTGGGCGGCTTTAGAAGGTTTGACCTCTTCTTGCCAATTGGAACCGTAGTAGAAGCTTAAGTCTTCTTCTAGGCTTTCTTTGCGGTTGAGTTCGGGATAGTAAATTTGGGAGACAATGGGATGATTTTGATGGCGTTGGAACTCTTCTTCCATGGCGGCGTAGACAAAATACAGGTTCGCCACCAACTTGCGATAGGAATTTTTTTCAACGACACCTTTTAAGAAACATTTGACAAATCCCACGTTTTCTGCCATAGTATGGGATTTCTTAGTGCCTTCACGTAATTGAGCTGCTAGGTTACAAGTCATGTTAAATTTCTCTACTTTATAGGTGGACGACGAGCTACGGTTGATCCAAAAAGCTATGGGGAGGGCGAACCCCCTTTGGCAGGTGTCGGGGAAGCTATTGCCCCTACTACTACGCTACGTTAGTCCGATTTGCTGAGAAAATTCATTACAAATTTTTAAGAGTTGTTGGCGATCGCATTGGACAACCGTGCTTCCAGAACTGGCTTTTTGAGAGAAATTTACAATTTATCCCTGGCTCTATAGTGGAATTGAGATGGCCCAATTTTTTGATTCGATCCGAGTTCATACCAGCATGGCGCAAGGGCAACAGTGGCTGCATCGCTATGCAGACAAGCAACCTGCCTTTGCATGCGTTTTGGGATTTACCGACACGGGATTGATTGAAGGGATTTCCGCGGCCGGTGCCACCCCAGAAGATCGAAAATATACAGCCCTTGCCGATGCGGAATTTCTTTACCACGGTCCCAATCCAGTACCGCAGTTTCCGCTACCCCCCCTGGCAGCAGGTGCCTCGCCGGTATTGATCTCTCGGGCAGTAGTAGAACAGTTGTCGTTGCCGTTGTACTTATTTGATGCAGGCTTGCCCCAACCTCTACCCGTTCCCCATATTTCTCTCAATGGGAAAGCAGCTCGCTGTCTCACCACCGCTCAAGCCATGGAAATGTCAACTGTGCGCCATCTATTCCACCAAGGATGGCAATGGGGAAGCAAACTCGCCGCCCAACATAGCTATTTGCTCCTTGGCGAGTGTGTTGTTGGCGGTACGACCACCGCTTTAGCAATTTTGAGTGCTTTGGGGAAAGCAGCCTACGGCAAAATCAACAGCAGCCATCCCACCTGCAACCACAGTCAAAAAGAAATGGTGGTCCGTCGGGGGTTGGCAGCCGCCCAAGAAAAATGGGGGATGGCGTTGGATGCGGGTTCGCCTTGGGAGATTGTGGCGTCGGTGGGCGATCCCATGCAAATTGCGGTGGCAGGGATGGCACTGGCGGCTAGTCGCACCAGTGGCGTGTTGTTAGCCGGTGGCACGCAAATGCTGGCCGTGTATGCGTTAGCCAGTGCGATCGCAGATGTTGAGAATATAGAGTGGGAACCAGAACAGGTAGTCGTGGGCACAACACGCTGGGTGGTAGCCGATGCCAGTGCGGATACGGTGGGGCTGGCCCAAATGCTTGGTGGTGTACCTTTACTCGCCAGCCAGCTGAGTTTTGCTGGTTCCGCTTACCCGCAGCTGCGGGCTTACGAGTTGGGATATGTAAAAGAGGGAATGGGGGCTGGCGGTTGTGCAGCAGCAGCCCATCTGTATCGGGGATGGAACCAATCGGATTTGCTACACGCGATCGAATCTCTAGCTGCACGATTTTCCCGCCAGCATTAGGAATGATGTCGCAAAGAGAGCAACTGCTCTTCCAGAACGGCAATGCGGTTGTAGGCTGCCGTTAGTTGAGCTGTTAAACGCTGTACTTGGATTTCTGGGGTAATGGCACGATCTCCTTGATGGTAGCCACCTTCTAAATCGCTGGTTTCCTCTAGGAGGATGTCTTTATACTCATCGAATAGGTGGGTGGAACTGTTTCTGGCGGATTGTTGGGTAGCCGGTTCTTCCACGGTGGAAATTTGCGTGTTTGGCGTCGCTTGTACGCTTGCATGTTGGTGAGACGGGCGCTCGGCCAAAATTTCCGACATCTGCTGTGAGAGTTGCTCGGTAATTTGGTAGAGCGCGTCTACTTTTCGACTTAAATTGGTTACTTGAACTTGTAACGAATCCATAAATTGCTGCGAACAGCCCTCCTGAGATTTTCTTCCCTCTCTATACTAAAAACAAATGCAAAAACATCTCCAAAATTTCGGGTTTATTTAACTTTTACAAAAAAATCTAAAGTTGTATTTTATACCGCAAAAACTCGATGGTCTCCGGTGGTTGCTTTTGGGGTGGCAGCTGGTTTTTTGCATAGGGGCGCGCTGTCAAAAGCTGGTCATAGCTGACATTGGCGGTTCCAGGGGCTGAAAATGGGGCCATGAAGATTGTTGGGCAAAAGTTGAAAATTTTTGGAATAAATAGCGATATAAGTTGAAATATTTCTAAAAATTTCCCTGTAGCTGTCAAAAAGCAGGATTGATGCCCAACAGCGCCGTTACTGTTGCTGGAAATGGCGGGGAAAATCTACTCGCAGGAAAGGAAAAACGACACTGAAAAACTTGCGTTGGGGTTTTCTATACCCAAATACGCCTGTTTGTTGGTGGTTTGCTGGTGGTTAGGGCTCGCTCGCTTCGGAAAAAATGGATTTGGGCAATTGGGTGCAGAGTTGACACTCTCACGAATAGAATTCATGAGATTCTCACTTCATCGGGTGTGCCTGTGAAGAGATTCGCTATGTAACCCATCCCCGGCAACATTCCCCTCAACGAGCATTTTTCCGCCCTGTGGTGGACGTACTTGCGACAGCTCGATTCCAAACCACTTGTGCTGCTGCCACGTCTCGATGGGTTCCCCTGCCGCAGTGGGAGCAGGAATGGGTTCTTTGAGAAAGCGGCTTTTTCCCCGTATGGACACCAGAATGGGGACAAATTTGACTGGTCTGTTTGGCCTCTACTGCAGGCTTCATATTTACCACGCTTCAAACAGACCCAAGACAAAATGGACTTGTGCTGAGCTACGCCGAAGCATAGAAACTCGCCCCAAGCCGTATCGAGACAATATTTGGCTAACCGACTTCGCCCCAGTGCTTTCAGATTCAACGCCTCGGCAAAAATGCTGTCAGCTTGGTTACACAAATAGTGAGCCCACTTCAAGAAAAAGTCTTTTCGAGATTTGGTTACATGTTCGTATAATTTGGCGACAGGTGTTGACAGGCGATTTTCGGGATTTGACCCCATCTTGGCGTTCTCTCAGCCCATTATTCCCAACTTGCCGATAGATTTCCCACCACGACTCCATCGTTTGAGCCTGGTGACATGTCGGCTTGTGCTGAGCCGGTCGAAGCATTTGAGTTTAAACTCGTAGCTGAGAGTCAACATGATGTACGAACATAGATTAAAAAAATTTCGCCTGCTTTTTTAGATTTTAGCACCTCAACTTGATTGTAACGGCGGCGACCGCCGCACGGGTTCTTTTTCATCCCTGCGCGTAAAAAGTCAGGGCTTTCAAGCTCCCGATTCATGCGGTAAATTTGACTACGGAATTTTGAAAAGCGATCGCTTCCCATGGAAATAAGTAATGTTGCTTAATATTAAGTAATGTTACAATTTCAAGCAAAGGGCTGGACGATGGTTGCGTTTTGCCCTGTTGATAGCGCGAGGCTTTTTGTAAATGAGTGCAACGGTTCAATCCACCAAGAGAGCCAACGAACAGCAGATTGCTGATTTTTTCCGTCAATCCCAGGGTCAATGGTATTCCCAGCGACGCTACTACACTTTGCCAGATGGGCAAGTGCAAGAGGTAGCCAGTAAAATTACCGTACGGTTTTTAGAAGCAGGTGCCCCCCAACTGCAACAGCTTGCCCAACTACACCAACTGGAAAATCCTCAGGAATTGGTTTGTGGGGCAGAAATTGCTTGGGAGAGCAACTATACCCTTTCCGGTCGCAAAGCTTCCTCCGGTTCTACCATTTTCGGCGCTGCGGGCAATATTCTCTATCGCGATCGCGGTTTTGCTACCTCCAAACCCGTCACCGCCACCTTCTATTTCCTGCAACCCAATACCTTATGCCTGAAAACCGAATATCAAGGCTCAGTCTTTGAAGAAGAAATCAAGCAAATTTCCCACAAATACCGCACCCGGCAAACCATTATTTCCCGCGCCGGCGAACAGCAAATGGTAGGGCAGTATTTAGAGAAGCGCATATCATAGTTTGATGTCGAGCGAGCCTAGTTACGCTTGGAAGAACTAGAAAAACGCATCAACAACAAAACCAACACCACGCCCACCAAAGCACCGCTGAGGTGGGCAACACGATTGATCTGGCCCCCCTCTCCCAAATTCTGAATTTCAAACAACACCCGCTGCAGAACAAACTGACCGAGAATCAAAATTTCTAGCAGATTGCGCCAGTTCCAGCTTAATTTCAGCAAAATACTAACCGTAAACAAGCCAAAAACCGCACCCGAAGCCCCCAACGAAACAATATTCGGCTGCAACCACCAACTCACCAAATTGGCACCCAACCCGCAAATCAGATAGCTACCCAAAATCCCCGTCAAACCCTCTTCCTCTTCCACCAACTTGCCAAAAATATACAAAAAGAAGAGATTCCCCGAAATATGCGCCCAGTTGGCATGGCAAAACATAGACGTAACGAACTGATACCATTGGGGGCGAGCGTGATTGAGGTATAAATTCCGCATCAGCCCAATTTGGAGAATTTCATCCAGCACAAATAAAATTAAATTAATTGCAATTAAAATAAAAACGCCATTGTATTGGGGTTTGGCGGGTTGGGGCGCGTTTTGTTCTTCTAACATGCAACCAGAATTCCTTCTTAAAAATGGGAGGGTTTTGGAAAACTCTTTTCAATGCGATTGTAACCCTCCCAAAAATTCATGCCTAGAACTGATTGAGAAACCGCAAATCGCTGCTGTACAAACGGCGGATATCATCTAACTGGTGCAAAACCATGGCAAACCGTTCTACCCCCAATCCCAGGGCAAATCCCGTATATTTCTCCGAGTCGTAACCGACGGTTTCCAATACGTTGGGGTCAACCATGCCGCAGCCTAGCACTTCCAACCAGTCGCCCTGCCACTGGATGTCTACCTCTGCCGAAGGTTCGGTGAAGGGGAAGTAGCTGGGGCGAAACCGCAGGGGCAAATCGCCAAACATCTGCCGGAGAAATTCGTGGATGGTGCCTTTGAGGTCGGTAAACCGCAGCCCTTCGTCTACTGCCAATAGTTCCACTTGATGGAACACCGCCGAGTGGGTGGCATCCACCGTGTCGCGGCGATATACCCTACCGGGGGCAACCACGCGCATGGGGGGTTGGTGGCGTTCCATATAGCGGATTTGTACGGAGGAAGTGTGGGTACGCAGGAGTTTGTTCCCTGGCAGATAAAAGGTATCCTGCATATCCCTGGCGGGGTGGTCTTCTGGGGTGTTGAGGGCTTCAAAGTTGTAGTAGTCGGTTTCGATTTCTGGACCGGAGGCGACGGTATAACCCAATCCCACGAAAATATCGATAATGCGATCGATGACGCCGTTGAGGGGATGGATTTTGCCTTGGGGGCGATATACCCCGGGCATGGTGACGTCGAGGGCTTCGGCTTGCAGTTGTGCCTCGATTTGGGCGGTTTGCAGGGTTTCTCGCTGCTGCTGTAGGCTGTTTTGGATGGCTTCTTTGATTTCGTTGGCGATCGCGCCAATTTTCGGACGTTCTTCCGGACCTAATTTGCCCAGGTTGCGCAATATTTGCGAGAGCTGTCCTTTTTTGCCGAGATAGTTGACCCGTAGAGATTCTAGATCGTCGAGATTTTGACATTGCGCGATCGCGTTTTGGGCGTTGCTGCGCAGTTGTTCCAACTGCTCTTGCAAATCGTTTACCTGTGTGGTCATGATTTTGCTGGTAAGTGTGTTCCGGCTATCGCTAAAGGCAATCTGCTTCAGTTTATCGCGATTTGAACGCAGTTGTTGTTTGACAATCTAACCAAGCCAGTTGCGCCGGGTGAGGGGTAGATTCCATTGGGTATCGGCTTGACGGCGCAGCAAGGTTTGGGAAATGCCCATGTAGTTGCGCTCGAATCCTTCTGCCGAACCTAGCAAATATAATTTCCACAGTTGCAACCAGCGTTGGTCGATATGTTCCAAAGCGCGATCGCGAACCCGTTCTAAATTATGTGCCCAATGACGCAGGGTTTTGGCATAGTGGGGTCGCCAGGCATCTACGTCTACAATTTCCCAGCCAGCATCTTCGGCAGCAGTCAAGATGGTAGACAAACGCGCCAACTCACCGTTGGGAAAGATATAGCGGTGAATAAATCGTTCGCCGGCTTCGGATTGGTTTGGTTTTTGGGTACAGGTAATACCGTGGTTGAGGAACAAGCCACCCGGTTGCAGGCAGGATAAAGCACTTTGGAAGTAGGTAGGATAGTTTTTCATGCCCACGTGTTCTACCATGCCCACAGAAACAATTTTGTCGAAGGTGGGTTCTGTTGGCAAATCCCGGTAGTCTCGCAATTCAACTTGGATGCGATCGCGCAATCCCCGTTTGGCAATCCACTGGCGGTTGTAGTCTACTTGATTTTGGCTGAGGGTGATGCCATAGGCTTTTACACCATAGCGCGTTGCTGCCCAATGCAATAGCGATCCCCAACCGCAACCAATATCTAACAAGGTTTCGCCGGGTTGCAGTTGCAGTTTGCGACAGATGGTATCGAGTTTGGCTTCTTGCGCTTCTTGCAGGGTGGCGTTTTCGTGGGGAAAATAGGCACAGGAGTATACCATGTGCGGATCGAGCCAAAGACGATAAAAATCGTTACCCAAATCGTAGTGATGCTGTACTGCTTCCAAGTCTTGCTGGCGGTGGCGGGGTTGCCAAAAGTTCCAAAAATTGTTGTTTTTGTTAGAAAATGGCAGCGGTGGCAGGGTAATGGCTTGCAGCCAAGTTTTTACAGTTTGGATGGGTTGGCGGGCAACTTGGGGTAAGTTTTGTCGAAACAGCAACAAGGCATCGATGGACCCCACAAAGTCGCAAAATCCCTGTAGGTAGGCTTCTGCTAGTACCAAAGGATCTCGCTGCAACAGCAAAGCGCGCAAAACGCCTGGATGGTAAATTCGTAAGGTTAAAGCTGGTTCGGTTCGATCTCTATTTCCTTGAATGAGCAGTTTTTGGGAATTCCAAAACTCAACTTGTAAATTAATTGGTAAGGTGGATAATGTTTCTTGCAACCAGTTCTGAATACTGGCAGGAGGAGCAGCATAGTTCATCATCTCATCCCTCCAAATCAATTTCCAATTGCTACCAATGTATGGACAATTCGGGGATTTGACCTTGCTGGAATTGTTTTATTTTTATATAACTATAAAATGGACAAACAGAAATATTGCCATTTTAGGAACATCCAATCATCGGAATGGAAAAGATGTTAGCGATACGTTCATGGTTCTCTTTGACTTCAAGACAATGGGGTGGGGAATGGTTTACTTTTGATTTTTTTAGCAGAGGCTTCTGCATTTTAGGCTGCCCTGCCGGCAATCAAGTTTTTGGCAGGTAAAATGTTTGTCTTCAGTTGGGATGGTTGGCAAAATATATTTGCTGCCAACAACAAAACTAGAACGAAACTAGAACGACGCTGGTATTTTGACGAGTATCTTTGCCAACTCTCCGGTTACAACCAAACTCCAAATTACCTAGTTCCGGGGAATTGCCAGGATTCCCTGGTGCCGGTTTGAACGGTTTTCCCAATTCACCCAAAATTTAAAAATTATTTAAAGATAGCGATCGCGCATCCGATTCTTGTTGTTTTTTTCTGCTATTATCTTATTGTATAATTTAACATAAACTTGACCGGCGCATCTATAGCAGCAATTTGAATTTCCGTTGGGGGGATCGTCAAACATGGGAGGATGGAAGATAACCAATTGCACGCTTGTCCCTTCCCCAGTTTTCCCAGCTTTCTATTGATGCGATCGCCGCCCAAGCGATCGCGCCATCCAGAAATCCTCATCACGCCACCGTATATTTACTGAAATGCCCACCTATGTAAAAATACTGAATTATAACATGTTCGTCAAATCATGCCAGTCTACTTGTCCGTTTTCTTGCGGTTGCCGAATTAGGCAGGGACTCCTATAGTTGCCTAGGATCGAGTTGGTTTGTACGACGAACCAAATCACTGGAGTTGCCCCAGCACCCATCCATACCCAGCAACAAGCAAGCCTCCTACCACCAACCACTCATTTTGCCTTTGGTTGCTATTTCCAGGACCAACAATCGTGCTTTCCCCTAGCGAATCCCCCATCACCCCATCACAACTCAACCTACTAGCAAGGTTGCATACACCCATTTGGATTTTCGATCCCCACGCTTGGAAAATATGGTGGGCGAACCAAGCTGCTGTGGAACTTTGGGATGCTGCCAGCTACCAAGACTTACTCAATCGCGATTTTAGCGATGCTTCCCACACCACGCGCATTCGCCTGGCTACGTACTTAGAATACTTCCGCCAGGGAGAAACTGTGGTGGAGCAGTGGACTTTTTATCCCCAAGGCAGAAGCGTCACTATGGAATGTGTCTGTTCTGGAGTGACCATCCAGCCTGGGCATTTTGCTATGTTGGTAGAAGGCAGACAAGTGGTTTCCCAACCACAAGACCGCGATGCTTTGCGCGCTATCGAAGCCCTACGCCACACCACGGTGTTAATTTCCCTGTATGCCACTGATGGTACGCCAATTTCCCAAAATCCTGCTGCTACTAACTGTTACGGCAATTTTTTGATTCAACCGGAACCGGAGATGTTCCAACAGCGGTTTGTCAATCGTCGGGTTGCCCAGGAGGCGGTCAATTGCTTGCACTCGGGAGAACTATTCCGAACGGAAGCCCAAATGTGGACCCTGATGGGAGTTCGTTGGCATCGCATCGAGGCGCGGCTAACTCGAGACCCGGTGACGGGAGAACATGCTTTTTTAGTGGAAGAACAGGATATCACCGATCGCAAACGGGCGGAAGCGGCTTTGCGTCGTAACGAAGAGCGCTTACGCCAACAAACTAGTGAACTCCAAAAAACCCTACATGAGTTACAACGCACGGAAGCTCAGCTGATTCAATCTGAAAAAATGTCTAGTTTAGGGCAATTGGTAGCGGGGATTGCCCACGAGATCAACAATCCTATCAATGCGATTTATGGAAATCTTCCTTATTTAGAAGATTACATACAAAGCTTGCTGGCATTGCTAAATGCATACCAACAAGAATATCCCGACCCTACTGAGGCAATTCAAGAGAAAATCCATCAGGTGGATCTGACGTTTGTTTTGGAAGATTTGCCCAATTTGCTGGATTCTATGAAGGCTGGCTCGGAGCGTATTTGGGATATCGTACAGTCTTTGCGTACGTTTTCGCGCCATGATGAGGCGGAATTGAAACTGTTTGATATTCATGCGGGGTTGGATAGTACGCTTTCAATTTTGCAACACCGGTTGGAAGCGACCAGCGATCGCCCGGCGATTCAGGTGGAAAAACAATACGGCGATCTCCCCAAGGTAGAATGTTACGGCAAGCAGCTCAATCAAGTATTTATGCACGTGATTAACAATGCCATTGATGTGTTACAAGAGCGCGATGCCAAACGCCAACCACAAGAAATTCAAGAAGATCCCAGTCGCATTACCATTACCACCCGCTATCAAAAAGCAGAAGCTCACGAAAATGGTTTTCTAGCAGGTCGCGATCGCATTTTTATTGAGATTGATGATAACGGACCGGGGATTCCCAAAAGTTTGCAAAGCAAGTTATTCGATCCGTTCTTTACCACCAAACCCGTCGGCAAAGGTACGGGATTGGGTCTGGCGGTGAGCTATCAAATTGTCTGCGAGAAACACGGTGGCGATCTCAGATGTATCTCGGCTAGCGATCGCGGTACAAAATTTATTATTGAGCTTCCTATTCGATTCCAAAAGCAGGTAGAGGCAGCATTTGACGAAAATCATGCCGAAACTCAGTAGGGGGGCAACCCGTTGCGCCCCTACAAAAATGCTTCTATTATCTCTTGCATATTATTAAGGAAATGGGATTATACTAAATCCGATGTACATAAACCCACAAAAATGCTTGTGCTGAGCCTGCCGAAGCATAGGGGTAGCGCCCCCGTGCTTACCCTTGCAAAAGGAACCCACAGTGGGGGATGCCCCGACCAAAAAATTGTGGTTTTTCCATGTCGGATTTGGTATTAGATTGTTTGTTAATTGTTTTCATTGTTGTTATTTTCCTCACCGTCGGTGTCTGCGGATGTAGTAACTTCGGTTTCGATTTGCGAGAGTCGTTCGCGTAGCAGTTGCAACTGGCGTTGGTTGCTATTGACTGAATCGGTAAGGGTTTGCAGTTCCGGCGGAATTTCTTCGTTCAGACGCTCGACTTGTCGTTGTTGGCTTTGAAGTGCTTGTTCCAAGCGATCGAGTTCTTCTTGAATTTCTGAATATTGGTTTTGGGCTTCTTCTGCTTGTTGGCGGTTGAGACGTTCTTGAAGTAAAGAACGATAGGCAAACCAGCCAGAAATACCAATAGAAATGACCAGCGCGATCGCCAAACCACCCACCAAAGTTTGTGCCAATCCACGCAGGCGTTCTAATCTTCCCTCCAATCGTTCTAGTTCCTGTTGAAACTCGGGGGGATGTTCGGGAAATGATTCGGATTGGCTGGGTTCGGAACTGGGTTGCGAAGGAGATTGGGGATTCATAGTGCGCTCCCGTAAATTGGAAACAATAAAAATTGTATGGAAAAAGGATCGAACTTGACTATAGAGACATGGGCGAGTCTATATAGACCATAGGTTCTGGGGTGGTAAAATGCAGACCGTAGGCAGCGAGTTTATCCGCGATCGCGTGGTTGGCAAGTTCTAGCAAACGCTTGCGCAATCCCAGAGAACTTTGGTCGGCACTGGAGATAAACAGAATAATGCGGGCGCGGGTTTGTTTTTGGGTTTCTGTGGGGCAAAATTGAATTCTAGTACTGGCGCGATCGAATCCCCAAAAGATTTTGGTGGCTTCTTCCACAATTTGCTTGACCAAGGCTTGTTCCCCTTCAGAAAGTATGCGTTCAAAATCCAAACACAGTAACGCCATCAATTTATTGCCGCGGCTGATATTTTCAATGTTGGCACTGGCCATAAATGAATTGGGTACGATGGAAATGGTATTTTTGGCCACCAAACGAATTTTCGTAGAACGCAAGCCGATGGATTCGATGCGACCGTAGGCATCTTCTGCATAGGGATTGAAATTTACCCGAATGTATTCGCCAGGGCGATAGGGGCGATCGAGGAAAATTTCTAAAGTACCAAACAACCGGCTGAGGGTCTGTTGGGCAGCGAAGGCAACAGCAACCCCGCTAATGCCCAAACTAGCAACCAACGCCACTAAGTTTACCTGCAATCCGACAGCAAAGACAATGAGGGCAAGCAACACAATGGCGACGTAGATGAGGGTTTCAAAAATCAGCACTACTTCGTTGACTTCGCCAAACCAACGCTGCACGAGGGTAATGACAGTGCGACGGATAATTTGTCGAGCCAGTTTTAAAGCTGTCCAAGCCATGGTAACCGATAGGGCGAGGTAAATGAAAAACCCTAGGAATTTATACAGCTCTTCGTAGGGCAGCAGCCAGTTCAGGGAAAGGGCAATGAAGAAAAATGTACCGGCGATGGTGATTAAATTTTGGAAGGGTTTGACAAATTGTTCGTAGGTGTGTTTTGCGTCAATTTCTACGTAGCGCTGCAATAGCTGTAAAAAACGCCATAGGGTGCGCGGGAACGATCGCCCGATGAAAGGCGCGATCGCAGCCCCTAAAGAAAACAGTGCCAGGCGCAACATTAACTCGAGAACATCCCGCAGGATATCCCATTCAACGCGAACAACTTCCAAAAGCTGCATAGGCGAACAAGCAAAGATGCCGGGAAAGAGTTGGGGTGGGCGTGCAAAAATTGTAGCGAAAATTTTTCAGTGGCTTATGCCATTTCTAAAAGCAATAATTGTCTGAAATTTTTCAATTGCCCTGGTAGAGGCGATCGCGGGTTGCGCCTTTGCAAAAACGTCTCGAGCGTCTCTGGCAAAATTTTCAGAAAATGGCATTAGATGTTCATAGGCTGCACCACATCTACTGTACTTTGCTCGCAGTCGAAGGCGATGCCGTGTTTTTGCAGTTTTTCCACCATATTTTCTCGGGCAATTTCCAACAAGCCGCGGCGTAGTTCCATGGAACCTTCTGTTGTGCCCAAGATAAAGAAAATTACCTGGGCGCGAACGCAGTTGCGACCTTCGCGGTCAACGATTTCTTGGAAGGTAACTTGGGTTAGATCGCGATCGATGCCCAGAATATCGCTGGTGCTGTCGGTAATTAAATCTTGAATGAGGGCTTTTTCCTGTTCGCTCATGCTACGGAAAAACCGTAGGGTGACCATGGAAATAACACGCTTAGCTCGGGTGAGATTTTCGATACGGTCTTGAGCTAAATGGCTGTTGGGAATGATGACGAGTGTGTTTTTCCCGGAGAGACGAATTTTGGTGGAGCGCCATCCTATGGATTCGACTTTGCCCAAGGTGCGGTCGGGTAAGTGAATGTATTCGTCAACGCTGAAGGGGCGATCGAGAAATAGAACGATACTCCACAACACTTCTTCAATAATTTTCTGGGAAGCAAAAGCGATCGCTGCCCCAGCGACCCCCAAACTAGCCACCAAGCCAATGAGATTGATGTGGTGGGTTTGGGCGAAGAAAAAGATAATGGTTAAAATAATGCTGGCTTTGCCTAAATACTGACCGAGGGCAATGAGTTCGCTGTTAATTTTGCTTTGGTCTTCTAAGGCAACTCCGAGGAAATAGTTGTTGAATAGCTTCTCAAATAATTGAAAGGCAAGAATAATTACGTTTAAGGCGATGAAAATACCAATGGGAAATTCCAGCCAGTTCAACCAATCAGGGTTGGGTAGGGCAACCACCACCGTATCCAAGACGATGGCAACGATGGTCAAGGTTAACCAAATGCGGTAGGGAGCAATGATTTCCTGGTAAATATCCTGGGGGGAAAAGCGGGTGACCAGGGCATCGAACAGCCGCGACATGGGCAAATACGACAGCCCGGCAACCAACAGAAATCCCAGGAAAACCACCAATGCCAGGAAAAATAAAACGCTGAGTTTGAGCGGATCTAAGGTTATGCCCATCGACCAAACACCGAATGAGACTTTCTGATATCTTATCGTTTTTGTCGTTTTTGTTTTTACTTGCGGGCGCGATCGCGCTGGCCAGCTTTTCTCGATCGATTGACGCAAAACCTTGACAAAATTCCCTCGTGGCGCTACTATAAAAATACAAACAATTTTATAAGTTTTTGGGATAAAGGAAAAATTTTTTCCTCCCTGCCCGGTAGGGGAAACAGCTTTTTTCTGCAGACGTTTCGCTCAAACATTTAGGCAGGGCAAAAATAATTGAAATATTTTCGAGCAGGTTAGATGTTTGGGTTGAAGTGTCCCATTAAACTCCCCCTTTTTTACGACGAGTCCCCTCGCCCTATGTCCTCTCTATTATACACCCAATTTCCAATTTTGGCTAGTAGCAATAATATGATTTTTTGACGATCGGGCACCGGTCCTTCGGACCATCGCTTGACCCACAAAATAAAACTAGACGCGCGGACAAATCCGAAAAAACACCATTGGGAGAAATAGCTTTCTACCTACCCAAACGATTCTCCCCGAACAGTAGAAAGAAACGAACAATTTTCCTGGGAGTCGCCACCGTTGCTGCCATCGCCGCAAGGAGAAAGAGGGATAATTTGCAAACCTACAGGCGTCGGCGCGATCGCGACTTCCACGCCAAAGGTACTGGCAATATTGCTTGGGGTGAGCACTTGTTCGGGGGTGCCCGCATCCCAAATATTTCCCTCATGCATCAACACCAAGCGATCGCTATAGCGAGCTGCCAAATTAATATCGTGCAACACCGTCACCACAGATAGTTGCCGCTGCTGTTTCAAGCGTTTGAGCAATTCTAATAACTCCAACTGATAGCGAATATCCAAAAACGTCGTTGGTTCGTCAAGCAGCAACACTTGGGGGTCTTGTGCCAAAGCCAGCGCCAAAAAGGCCCTTTGACGCTCACCACCCGACAAATCTGACAAAGGGCGATCGCGCAAGTGCCGCATTTGCGTTTGCACCAACGCTGCCTCCACCGGAGAGCGATTTTCCCAATCCAAATCCCACTGCCACCAAGCTTGATACGGCGTGCGCCCCATTTCCACCAACTGGTTCACCGTTAACCCCTCTGGGGCATCCTGATGCTGGGGAACCAGAGCTAATTTTTTCGCGATCGCTTTGGGCGAGAGATGATGGATATTTTTGCCATCCAACACCACACTGCCGCGCCGTGGAGAAAGCTGTTTGCTCAAACACTTCAACAGGGTCGATTTGCCCGAACCATTCGCCCCAACCATACTCACCCATTCCCCTGGATGGAGGTGAAATTGAATCCTATCAAGAACCGGATTGTCGCCGTAGCCAGCAGTGAGATTACGTGTTTGAATCAGCATAAATTTCCATCCTCGTCAAACAAAATCAAAAACCAAGCAAGTTCGCCAGTATGCGGAAAAATCGCTTCCCACAAGTGAGAGCTAAAACGTGGAACGCACTCCCAACCGGAAGTTAATCCCCATCCCTGGAAATCCGGGATAAAGCTCAAACTCCTCATCGAGAATATTGTTCAAACTGGCATTGACCGCAAAGCGATCGCTTACCGGCACCCGCACCTTCAAATCCAACGTCGTGCGACCGTCGAGCGACTCATCATTAGCATCATCCACATAAAAATCGCTCACACCGTGTAGCAGCAACGCCGCATAAAAGCGACCGGGGGTTTCGTAAGCCACCCCCAAATTGAACGTATCGGCACCGCGAAAAGGCAGTTCGTTGCCTTCATTGGCTTCCGTGGCATCGTCAATAATCTCCGTTTCGTTGAGAGTATAGTTACCAAAAGCGTAAACATTCCTTGCCAACTGCACATCCAACGCTGCTTCCAACCCCCAAGTTTGCACCCGACCTACATTGCGATAGGTGCTGGGATTGCCAAACTCAAAAGCAATCAAATCGGAAACATCATTAAAAAACCCCGTCAGACGTAGCAAGCCAAAATCCCCCAACTGCTGGTCGATACCAACATCAAAACTGTTGCCCCGTTCCGGGTCTAAATCGGGATTGCCCTCTACATCCAACCCTGCCAAGCCGGAAGTTTCGCGAATCAGGGGCAGTTGGAAGTTGCGGGTATAGTTACCGCGAATTACTGTGGAATCAGTGGCTTGCCAGCGAAATCCCACCGAAGGCGAGGTAAAATCCCCTTCCTCTAAATTGCTAAATTCCTGGCGCAAACCAGCGTTCACGCTAAATTCTGGGGTCACATCGGCTTCGTAGCGAGCAAAAATCGCTCCTTGAGAAATATTGTCGTCGTAATTTTCCGCTTCCACACCGGTTTGAAAATCAAAGGTGGTGTTTTCGGCGTTGACATTACGGTAATCGCCGCCGTAGGTAATCGTCTGATTGTCGGCAAACTCCCAGTTGTGCTGCACTTGCAAGCCAGTGATGTTGCTACGCACTTTGTCAAGGGTGCCGGGGTTCTCTGGATCGGGGTTGCTAAAGCGATAGAAAAAGGAATCCCGATACACTCTGGCAGTCAAAAGGGAATCGTCGTTGCTTCCCAATTGCGACTCCCAGGTGAGGTCGAGCATGAGTTCGTCGGTATACTGCCGGGCTTCAGAGGTTAAGCTGTTAAAAGCGCCCACGCTGTCTTCGTCGGGGATGGCAACCCCACCGGCAACGCCCAAATCGCGGGTATTATACAAACCAGTAAAGGTAAGTTGGTTGTGTTGGTCGATATCCGCCGATAGTTTTAGATTGACATTGTGGTAGAGAACGTCGGCGTTGTTGCGGGTATCTTGGAAATCAAAGGTTTCTAGGGAAAAGGGAAAATCGTTGGCGGCGGCGGTGCGGTTGTATCCCACCACCCAGCTAACATCACCAATGGTGCCGGTGGAGGAAATTTGCTGTTGGTTGTAGCCGAAACTTCCCACTTCTAAATTGGTGCTGAATGTGGGTTCGTCGCTGGGTTGGCGGGTAACGATGTTGATGATGCCGCCGATGGCATTGGAACCGTAGAGGGTGGAACCGCCACCAGGCACTACTTCGATTTGTTGGATGCTGTCGGTGGTGATGCTGGCAAGGTCGAAGCTACCGCTAAAACCGGTGTTGTTGATGGGGCGACCGTCAAGCAAAATTAAGACTTGGTCGCTGTTGGCACCGCGCATGAATTGACTGGGTCGAGAGCCTAATTCACCGCCGGTGGTGCCGGCACTGATGATGCCGGGTAAGTATTGCAGGGCTTCTTGCACGGTGGTGGCACCTTGGGCTTGCATTTCCTGGCGGTCGATGATGTAGGCGGGGCGGCTGGATTCTCGTAAGATTCCTTCGCTGCGGAAGGGGGTGTAGATGGGTTGTTCGAGAATTTCTTCGATGACGGTGATTTCGATGTCGTCTTCGTTGGTTTGGTTTGGTTCTGTGGTTTCGTTGGCTTGCACTGCCAATATATTTCCCCAGCTCAGGGGAAGTGCGATCGCGGTTAGGGTGAATTTTGATAAGGTATGTATGCTGGTTTTCCTGGTTTTCATGATAGTTGTCGGGGTTTGCAAAAAGTCAAAGGTCCATCAATGGGCGATCGCGCCGCCAAAAGGCGATCGCAAGGATCGAATATTCCTCAACGCAGGCTGTCACAATTCTCTGTAAATATCCGTTATTTTCTTACCTGCGTCAAATGAATTAGCGGTAACAGTTGCGCGTACAATTTCAAACGAGGGTACGCATCAACCAGCGAGGAGGCAGGTAGCAGCGGATTGCCACCCAGCGCCAAGGTTGGGGATGGTTTTCCAGGAGAGCTGGCGGTAATAAGTGCAAAACCTTGGTTGCAACCAAGACTGCCGTAGCGTTGGCCAAAAAATTTGCCAGGCTTCCCACAGGGAACGTTGTTTCCCCAAAATAAGCCAACCGCTTCGCCCCAGGTCTGCTCGGGAGAATCGCGAAGCGGCGTTCAAAACTGGTAAAAAAACGGTATCGCTGTGCTTGTTGGTTAATATTTAGCCAACAAGCAAATGCCAAAGCAATTGGCACCATTATTGATGAAAACGAACCACTGGAATCGATCGAAATTCCCATCATCCGTACCTCGCAGATGTGGACACAACACAAACATCCATCGGCGGGCATTCTGACTTAGGGATTGGCGACAATCCCATCACAGCTGCGGGACAGTGCCGGACTCGCACCGGGCTTTCCCCATTGCTTCTGCTGGCTGCTCCCCAACAGAACCGATGGCGCTAACCAGCTATCCTACCACAAGTTTTTGCAACTATGGAATGCAGAGATTATCGTTGCTATGCCGGCTTTCGTAGACGTTGCGAATATCTTAAAAAAACTTATTATTTTTTATCGGCATACCCTCCATTGAGGGGCGGAATTTCTGAGAAAAAAACGAGATACTACGAATAAAGATGAAGATTTTCTATAACTGTTTTCATTATGTCTACTTCTTTACATACGCTTTACCAACGCATGCGCTTGCAAACCTATACCCGCATCAAACGCCAAAAGGAAGCCTACGAGCAACGGATGCGTCTCATTTCTGGAAAACCCGATAAAAGATCCACTTGTAGGTTTAACGCCCATTCGTCATTTTTACTGTGTGCTGTCAATCCTTCCGGACCCTGCGAAACCTGTACGGAGTACGAACCAAAGCGGGAAGAAAATCGGTAGATGCTGGTGGCAAGAAGGTTGACTAGAAACCCAATCCTTGATTCGGGGTCTTTAAACAGTGAATGAACCTCGACAACGCAAGTAAGGTGGGCAATGCCCACCCTGCTCGCTCGTGGTTTTAGGCGGTCAAAATGTAGTCGGAGTTAATGGCAACTTCCGTACCGCTGTTGACGCGCATTTGATACATAACAGCGACCACCTCAGCCCGGGTAGCCTCTTGGTTGGGATTGAGCTGCGATGGATGGGGATGGTTGACCAAAATTTGGTTTTCAATTGCTGCCGCGATTGGTTCGCGCGCCCAATCAGGAACGGAATCGGCGTCGCTGAGTTTTTGCAGGCTGCTGTCGGGATTTTTGGCTTCTAACCCCAAACCATTCACCAGAGAAACGATCGCTTCTACTTTTTTGATGGTGTTGTTGGGGCGGAAGGTACCGTCTCCATATCCCAACAGAAAGGCGGCGCGGTAGGCTTTTTGAATGGCTTCGCTGCCCCAAAAGTCCTTCGGTACGTCGCTAAAGGTGGTGGGGTCGTTTTTGACCATGGCATCTAGGTTGTAGCTGCTGTTTAACAGGGCAGCAAATTGGGCGCGGGTGAGTTTATCGTCGGGTTTGAAGGTGCCGTCTTGAAAGCCGGAGAGAACGTCGGGATTTTTTGCCATGCCGCGGATGAAGTCTTCTGCCCAGTGACCGTCAATATCGGAGAACATGACGATCGCATCGGAGGCAATGGCGTCGGCTTGCCCTTGGGAAACCATGGCTTGATAGGTCAAAGCTGCTAGTTCGGCGCGGGTGACATCGCGCATGGGGTCGAGGCGATCGCGTTTTTCGGGGGCATTAACCACAATCCGTTTGGCGGTGGCAGTTGCCACTTCATCAGTGGCGTAGCTGGGAATTTGGGCGCGGTCTTTGTATAAAGCCAAAATATCTTCCGGTCCGCCGCTCATCCCCAAACCGCTAACCAACGATACAATACTCTGAACCCGAGTTAAATTTTGATTGGGTCGAAACGTACCATCGGGGAATCCTGAAATAAAGCCCATTCGGGTGGCTTTGGTAATGGCGTCTTGGCCCCAGAAATCGTTGCTCACATCGGAAAAGGTAATTTCATCTTTTTCCAAAGGCAAATCGAAGGCTTTCGCCAGAATAGCAGCATATTGGGCACGGGTCATGTTGCTCTCTGGTTTGAAGGTATTGTCCGGGAAACCACTGACGATCCCTCGATCGACCATAGCTTGAATGAACCGTTCTGCCCAATGTCCTTGGATATCCGTCAGCTGTCCGTCAGGTGCCGGTGTAGGCTCTGGAGAAGGTTGCTCGGAAGCAGGTGGTGTGGGGGTGGGAGAGGGGGTAGGTTCTGGCGTAGGCGCTGGAGAAGGTTGCTCGGAAGCAGGTGGTGTGGGGGTGGGAGAGGGGGTAGGTTCTGGTGAAGGTGTGGGTTCTGGCGTGGGGGTAGGAACGTCGCTGCTGGCAAATTCGATGTCTCCCTTGACATTGGCAGGGTTGAGTTGGTTGCCTACCGATACCAACTGATTGGAAGAACCATTTTCCAGGTCGTAGTTGCCGTTGTCGCGAAATAGATTGTTCCCCGGTTCGGAAGACTGACCCAAATCGACCAGGGCGTTAGAAATTAGCGTCAAACCGTTGTCGGTATTGTTGAGAATTTCGTTGTTGCGCAAGACGGGTCGGGCATCGGCTTGTACCAAAATGCCGGTCCGATTGGAACGAATGAGATTGCCTTCTAGGAAAGGAGCTGCTTCGCCGCCGATGTTTACTCCAGAACCGGTATCTTCAAAGGTGTTGCCTTTAACTTCTCCTTTGGCTTTGTCTACGAAGGTCAGACCGTTCCCCTGATTTTTTCGGAACTTGTTTTTAAGAATTTTGGGTTTGGCTTGCCCGGTGACTGTTAAACCTTCCCGCACCGAGTTGGTCAGGGTGTTGTTGGCGATGGTGGGGGAAACTTCTTGGCTGCTGGATGTGGTTTCCACCCATACCCCCGTACCGCGATCGCCGGTGTTGGTGACGGTAACACCGCGCAATTCCGCTCTATCTTTGGGTAAAACGGTAATGTTGGGGTTGCGAAAGCTGAGGGTAGAAGCGACATGTTCCCCATAACCATTGATGGTGATGCCTTCTCCTTTGGTGTTTTCGTTGCCAATGACTTTCACCTCAGGGGGAATTTCCAGGGGGAATGTTTCGCCACTGTCTGCCGTATAATTTCCTGTAGCTAGTTGGATAGTGGTTCCGGCACTGGCTTGGGAAAGAGCTTTGCTAATGGTTTTGAAAGGTGCGCCCTGCGATCCATCTTGGGAATCGCTGCCACTGGTGGGATTAACGTAAAGCGTAGCCATAAACAATGAACCCCCGATTAACTAAAAATATGGACAATAGGTTCGTTCGCTTGCTTGGGTGGTTTGGCAAGCGTTCCAAAAACGTACAATGGTGGTTGGGGAGGTGGATATTCCCAGCTCTGCGTGCTGAAGTTGCTACATTGCTGGGATCCTACCCAACCAAGTTTTTCAGGAAATTTGCTGAGAATGGATTCTCTGCCAACCGTAACATCAGTAGAAAGGTCCAACCTATCCGATCTGCTGATGTATCTGATACGATCGTGGCGGTTTGCCCGTGGCAGTGCTACCAAGTCAGCTTCAACCGTTTTAACTCAAGGTGACATGATTGAAGTAGAAAATTTAAGTAAAATTTACGGTTCTACACCAGCTATCGAAAATGTCACTTTTTCGGTGGAAGCTGGTGAAATTTTGGGATTCCTCGGTCCCAACGGAGCGGGAAAAACTACTACCATGCGGATTTTGGCGGGATATTTGCCAGCCACCCGCGGTACGGCCAAGATAGCCGGCTACGAAGTACACGAAAATTCCATGGCTGTACGTCAAAATATTGGCTATTTGCCGGAAAATCCGCCTTTGTATCCGGATATGACGGTGGAAGGGTTTTTGCATTTTGTGGCTCGGATTAAGCGCGTCAGAGCTGGCGATCGCGCGGCTATGGTCGATGCAGCGATCCAAAACTGCTACCTACAAAGCAAACGCCATTTGCTGATTCGCAAACTATCTAAAGGCTACCGGCAGCGGGTCGGTGTTGCCCAAGCGATCGTTCATAACCCGCCGGTGATTATTTTAGACGAACCCACTGTGGGGTTGGACCCACGCCAAATCATTGAAGTGCGCGATTTAATTAAAAATTTAGCGGGCGATCGCACCATTATCCTATCTACGCATATCCTACCGGAAGTCAGCGCCACTTGCACAAAAGTCACCATTATTAACCAAGGCAAAGTGGTGGTCACCAATACCCCCGACAACCTAATGTCGGAACTAGCGCTGGGTTCGGGATACGAGTTGGAAGTGGAACCAGAAACCAGCAACTGGGAAACTGTACTTGCTTTACTGCGACAAGTGGCGGGGGTACGGTCAGTGGAAATTGTAGACGAACCAGAATTAGCCAAGAATCGACGCCGAATCCACATCACTGCTCGCTCGGAAAAAGAACCCGGAAAAGATATTGCCAAGATTCTCGCCAAGCATCAAATTGGTTTGTACGAGATGCGACGAACTCGCGCCAGTTTAGAAGATGTATTCTTGCAGCTAACTACTGAAGAAAATAAGATTTCGGAAAAGGGAGTTGGCGAGAAAAAGCTAGGATGAGGAAAAGAGTAAGAAATTACTTCTCCTATCCTCCCCAGCACCTCCTCACCCTATCAGCAAAACATTCATTGACTTACAGACGAACAACGACCTATGTTTAGCAGTATTATTGCCATTTACCGCAAAGAACTTCAAGGATATTTTGCCTCGCCGTTTGCCTATGCCATCGCCGGTATTTTTTGGTTGATTGCTGGATTTTTCTTTCTGAGTATTTTGTTTGGACCTCAGGGAATTATTGCCCAGGCAGCCTATCGCGATCGCTTGGGGATTAGCGAACCTTTGGACGTTCCCTACGAGGCATTGCGTTTGTTTTTAGGAACCTTGGGATCGCTTTCCTTATTTTTATTGCCCATGCTTTCCATGAATTTGTATACCGAGGAGAAAAAGCTGGGAACCTTAGAACTTTTGGCGACTTCCCCGCTGACCAATTGGGCGATCGCGTTGGGAAAATTGCTGGCAGTGGCGACTTTTTACCTCACCATGTTACTGCCTTTAATTATTTACGAGGTCATGGCTTTAACCGCTTCCAGTCCACCATTAAGTGCTACTTTAATCGTTTCCGGCCACGTGGGACTGTTATTATTAGGAACCAGCGTTTTGTCTTTGGGAATGTTTGTTTCCTCCCTCACCGATAAAACCATTTTGGCGGCGATTTTGACCTTTGCCTTGGTTTTGTTTTTGTGGGTAATAGACATTATTGCTGGCAACCTCAGCGGTGCGGTAGGTAACATTCTCAGCCATTTATCCCTGGTGGAACATTTCCAAAATATTTCCCAGGGGATTCTCGACCCCAGCAGTATTGTTCTATTTCTCAGCTATATTTTTCTAGGGATTTTCCTAACCGCACAATCCATTGAAACATTCCGCTTCCAACGCTATTAAATTTCCCCAAGCCAAATTCCCAAATCCCCAAACAAAGCAGGAGGTGCGAAGTTGAAAAAGCCATTTAAGGGTTATTGGAAATATATTTTTCTGCTGGGCCTGTTTTTGCTAGCGGCGGGTCTGAGTATGCAAGCAGTATCTGGCGAGTGGAATGCGATCGCAGTTGGATTGACGATCGGCGGTGCAGTTTTTCTGGGATTGTGGCTCATTTTCCAAGGGGATGCCTTGCTGGCTGGGGGGTCTCCCCGTTCCGCAGAAGCCGGAACCAATGCCTTGCTAACCACCATAGCGGTGGTGGCAATTGTGGGGTTGGTGAATTTTGTCGGCGTTCGTTACAGCGAACCCATCGATTTAACCGAAAGCCAGCGATTTACCTTGGCTCCCCAAACGGAAAAATTGCTAGATTCCCTAGACCAACCGGTGAAAGTATGGGTCTTCAGCGACCAACCAAAATCCAACAACCAAGAATTGTTGGAAAACTACCAGCGTCTTGCCAATCGTGGCTTTCAATACGAGTATGTCGATCCCATCCAACAACCCGCGATCGCCGATCGATTTGGTGTGGAGGAGTTTGGGGAAGTTTACGTGGAATATGGCGACCAACGCCAGTTCGTACAAAGTACCAAGCGAGAATCCTTAGAAGAAGCTAAACTCACCAGCAGCATCGCCAAATTGGTGGGAGGTCGGCAAAGTACGGTTTATTTTCTCCTTGGTCACCAGGAACATTCTCCCAACAATCAAGGGGATGGTGG
Source organism: Geitlerinema sp. PCC 9228 (assembly GCF_001870905.1). Classification (NCBI taxonomy): domain Bacteria; kingdom Bacillati; phylum Cyanobacteriota; class Cyanophyceae; order Geitlerinematales; family Geitlerinemataceae; genus Geitlerinema; species Geitlerinema sp. PCC 9228. Next base: position 1,857 of record NZ_LNDC01000172.1, on the reverse strand, counting down.
CTTGTCGCAAGCCGTTACGCGGCTGGAAAACAACAACATCAGTGTAGAAACCCTGAATTTAGCCGGTGGCAAGGAAATTCCCGATAATGCCTCTGCGATCGCGATCGTGGGACCGAAACAGAATTTTCTAGAATCGGAACTGGAAGCTTTGCAGGAATATCTCGACGACGGCGGCAGCGTTTTCCTCGCAGTAGACCCCCAACAAGAGGCGGGATTGTCGGAATTTTTATCGGAATGGGGAGTTTCTCGTAGCGATCGCGTGGCGGTGGATCCTTCACAATGGGTACAAGGATTTGGTCCTGTAGCACCTGTGGTTACCGATTACGGCAACCATCCCATCACCCAAGACTTTGGCGAAAATTATACCTTTTTTGTTTTGGCGAGTCCCTTGGAAGTGGAACCCCAAGAAGGCGTCAACGATACCCCATTATTGCTTACCAGTCCCAAAAGTTGGGCCGAACAAAATATGGATGAAGGACCCAATTGGGAATTTAATGCCGAAGAAGATATCAGGGGTCCGTTAGTATTGGGAGTTGCTTTTAGCAAACCCTTGGGAGAATCAATTGCAGAAGATTCCACCACAACCGAACCATCGCCGGAACCATCACCAGAAGCATCGCCAACACCATCGCCATCTCCCAATGCAGAAGATGGAGAAACGCCAGCAACAGATTCGGAACCCAAATCCCAACCAGAATCGCGATTGGTGGTATTGGGAGATTCTGATTTTGCCACCAATGGATTGATTTCTGGAAACTTAAACGGCGACTTGTTTGCCAATGCCATAGGTTGGTTAAGCCGACAAGAAGAACAATTGCTATCGATTCAACCAAACAAACCGGAAAATCGCCGTCTCAATTTAAACTCCCAAGATATACGTTTGATAGGCTTTTTGGCTTTATTGTTTCCCGTACTTGGCTTTATAGCTTCCGGTCTGTTTTGGTGGGTTCGGCGGTGATGGGTTAGAAAGCATGGGAGTTTGGGAGATAGTCTGAATCCTAGGTAAGTTGGCGGTTTTTGTACGAACGACATACAGAAAGTTTGTTTGGTTTTGGGGGAGGAACCTATGAAGATTAGACGGTCTACAGTAGCGCTTCTGATTGTAGCTGCGGCTTTTGGTGGGGTGGTGACTTGGTACGAAACCAGGGTGGTTCCCCAACGGGAGGCGGCGGAGGCAAAGCAAAAACAGTTGTTTGGGTTTAGCGAGGACCAGGTTGCTTCGGTTAAAATTACTATGTCCGATCGCACGTTGCAGTTACGACGACGAGAGAAATCCGATGGGGAAAGTCAGTGGATGCTTCGGGTGGTTGACTATCCGGAAGGGATAGAACCTTTGGCAGAAAATCCAACACCAGCTAGTGAGGGGGCGGTGGCTTTTTTGTTAAATTTATTGGCGACGGAAAAAAGCGATCGCTCGGTGCCAATGGGCAGTCCGCAAAAGGAGTTGGAGAGTTACGGGTTGCGCGAACCACTAGCAAGGCTGCAAATTCGCTTGCAAAACAAAGAGTTTCACGAGATGGTTTTGGGCGGTACTGATTTTAGCGGTCAGTTTCTCTACGCTCAGGTAAACCCGCAAAAGACGCCGGACAATCAAAAAACGGTTTTGTTGGTTCCCAAAAGTTTTCAGCAAGCGGTAGAAAAACCAATTTCTCAATGGCAAGCTGATGGTTCTGCAGAATCCAATACTACCAGTGGCGAGTCTCCAGCAACGCCAACTCCCACGCCAGAAGATTAGTTGGGGAAAGAGCTAATATGAAATCCGATGTTTACGAGTGTGAGTCAGGAGCTTGAAAGCCCTGACTTTTTAAAGCAGGGATGAAAAGCGACCCGTGCGGCTTTAGCCGCCGTCAAAATCAA
>NZ_LNDC01000171.1 GCF_001870905.1 Geitlerinema sp. PCC 9228 | reverse complement strand
AGCCCGCTAAGAGGCTAAGACTGGACTAACCGAACACAATTAACACAGATGTCAATTAATGTTCAGTGATTTGGTTAGTCTGCCACATTGGCTAACATGGGGGCTGCCTGAGAAGTAGGTAATTCCTGGGGATCTGGCAGTAAGGTTGCCCAAGTATAGCGAAACAAAACTGTGCCTCCAGCCGTAATATAATACCATTTCCTTAATAATTTGCAAGAGATAATATAGGCATTTTTGTAGGGGCGCAACGCGTGAGCGCCCCTAACAGGGCAATTGGCAAATACCATACAATCGTTGTTTTTCAGAAATGGTATAAGGTTCTTGCCAAGCTTGATATCGATCGAACAACTGGGTATAGCTAAACCCACCATCAAAGCCAAAATGAATGGCACGAATTTCCGAGTCGGATAGAGTTGATTTGTTGGCTATATCACTTGCAGGCGGCAAAATGGGTGCAATGGGGTTGGATGTCGGTGCATTTTCTTGATATTTTGGTTGGATGCCTTCGCGGTAAACGAAAACATTCAACGTATGGGCACCAGAACTACTAGCAACGCACCCTTGACGAAATCCTGCCGGTAAGTTGGGAATGGGTATGTTAAGGGAAATTTTTCTGGAACGAACGGCTTCTCGAAAAGTTTCCCAAGTAGGACAATTGCGGTTGGCGGTTTGCTAGTTATCTGAATTTGAGTTTGGTCACTCTTGAGCTTGGATATAACTGATACTACCAACTGTAAAACCCAAGATAATTAATGAGATTGTTGCTATATTTAGATTAAAAACAGAATATTTGCGGTTTTCCAGAAATATAGCTAGCTCTAGTAATTTTTAGCGACAGCCTTTATGGTTTTCATATTTACTTTTATTGATTTAAAATCAGAACTTCTGGAGTTTACCAATATACCAGCTAGGATATCTCGATTTTTTGTGAATGGTAAACTGAACGTACGGCAATATGCTAAGAACTTCGATCGCTACTGAGAACATTTTCCATGACAGAACCCACAGATATTGGTCCTTTTCTAGGAGAAATTCGGATTTTTCAAGGATTGCCAGCTCAACAACTAGAAGCCTTGGCTAAAATTGTGATTGTGCAGTCCTATCAGCGAGGAGAAACGATTTTTACCGAAGGCGATCCACCGAAAGGATTTTTTGTGGTGCGATCGGGAAAGGTAAAAGTATTTAAAACGGCGGTTTCTGGAAAAGAACAGATTTTGCGTTTTTTTGAAGCTGGGGAACATTTTGCGGAAGTACCGGCTTTTGACGGTCAGCCTTTGCCGGCTTCTGCGGCAGTCGTGGAAGATAGCAATGTGGTGTTTTTCCCGCGATCGCGATTTCTAGACCTTTTACATTCACAACCCACCCTTGCGGTCAATTTGCTGGCTATTTTTGCACGCCACCTACGACATTTTACCTGGCTAATCGAAGATTTATCGTTGCGGGAAGTTCCATCGAGGCTGGCAGGATATCTTCTGCAATTAAGCCGCCAACAAGCAACCCCCGATCGCGCCGTTTTAGATATCACCAAAAGCCAGCTAGCTGCTTTGTTAGGAACGATTCCCGAAACCCTTTCCAGAGGATTTAGCAAACTATCCCGGGAAGGTTTAATTGTTTCCCAGGGGAACGTCATTGAATTGCGCGATCGCGAAGGGTTGCTTCAAAAAGCCGGCGAACTACCAGACAATCTCCATGGGAGATAACCAAATCCATAGCGATCGCTGTTCCCACAGCAGAAATTCGGTAGGATCGAGATCGGTACGAATCGGAAATCATTCATGGCACCATCTCGTCTACAGCAATTATACAGCTACATGCGTCCCCACCGAAAGCGAGCGCTTTTGGGAATTCTATCGCTTTTGGTGGTGAACCTATTGGGGGTTTACATTCCCTTGGTCATTCGCGACAGCATCGATCGGCTGCAGCAAATGACCCAAACCTCAGATACGAACTCCCTGAGTTCCTTTGTTCCTTCCATTTTATTTATTCTCCTGTTAGCCAGCATGATGTGGTTTGTGCGGGTCGCCTCCCGACTGCTGATATTTGGGGTCGGCAGAAAAGTAGAATTTGACCTCAAACAACGAATTTTCCAACATTTGCTGGTTTTGGAACCGGGATATTTTGCTTCCAGTACCGTTGGCGATATCATTAACCGTGCCACAAGCGACGTAGACAACGTACGTCGCTTGTTAGGATTTGCCGTTTTAAGCTTAATCAACACCCTATTTGCTTATGTTTTGACCCTACCGGTCATGTTTTCCATTAACTTCCGTTTGAGTTTAATGGCGATCGCAGTTTATCCCCTCATGCTCATTTTGGTGCGTGCATTCAGCGATCGTTTGCGGAGCGAACAAATGGAAGTTCAAGAAAACCTCTCTAACTTAAGCGAACTAATTCAGGAAGACATGAGCGGCATTTCCTTGGTGAAAATATACGCTCAGGAAGACAACGAACAAAACGCCTTTCAACGTCTCAACCAACAACTGCTCGGTTCCAACTTAAAACTCGCCAAAACCCGCAATTTACTTTTTCCCATTCTTACCGGTCTTTCCAGCGTTAGCTTGCTCATTCTCCTAACCTTCGGTACCCCAGCACTAGCCAACGGTACCCTAGAAGTCGGTGGTTTCGTAGCATTAATCCTCTACGTAGAACGCCTGGTCTTTCCCACTGCCTTGTTAGGGTTTACCCTGACCACCTACCAACGCGGCGAAGTGAGCATCGATCGCGTAGAATCCATTCTCACAGCCATCCCCCAAATTCGCAACGTTCCCCATCCCATCGAACTTCCCCAACCCGTCAGCGGTCGCTTGCAAGCCAACAACTTAACCTTTTCCTATCCCGACACCGAACAACCCGCCTTAGACGGCGTCACCTTTGACATTCAGCCAGGAGAAATGGTGGCAGTGGTCGGTACCATCGGTGGTGGCAAATCCACCCTCGCCAACGCGATCGCGCGTTTGATCGAGATCGACCCCGAACAGCTATACCTAGACGGCTGTGACATCACCCAAATCAAACTAGAAGCTTTGCGTAGCCACATTGCCTACGTTCCCCAAGAAAGCTTTCTGTTCAGTACCACCATTCGGGAAAACATCCGCTACGGCGACCCCAGTAAATCCCAAGCGGAAGTCGAAAGTGCTGCCAAACTCGCACAAGTGCATTCCGAAATTCTGAACTTCCCCCAACAATACGACACCATCGTTGGCGAAAGAGGGATCACCCTCTCCGGCGGTCAGCGGCAACGGGTTTCCCTCGCCAGAGCCTTGCTGGTGGATGCGCCAGTTTTAATTTTAGACGACGCCCTTTCCAGCGTGGACAACCAAACCGCCACAGAAATCCTGCACAATTTGGCTCAAATTCGCGGCGGTCGTACGGTTTTGTTCATTTCCCACCAAATGGCAGCCGTATCCACCTTAGAACGGATTTTTGTCATGGATGGGGGCAAAATTATTCAACAGGGAACCCACCAAAAATTGCTGCAAGAAGAAGGTCTTTACGACAAACTCTGGAACCAGCAAAAACTGGAAGCCATGCTCAAGTAGTTTCCGGATTTGATAGTGAAGATTGGTACAAAGAGGGTAGGGAGAAAGGGAACCATCGCCTTCTGGCTGGTTTCCTTTCCTATTTCACAACCGTTTCACCCTCACCATGGAAGAGCATACAACCCTATGGGCGTTCCAACTGTTGCCTTAGCTGCATTAGCCACGTTTGCCGCTCAAGATTTGGTACCGGAAGCTGCATCCATCACCACCGCAGATGCTCCCACACAGCCATCTTCCGGCAAGTTAGGGAGTTCCCATGCAACAAGTAGCGGCAAAAAGACAAACTTGGGTTCTCCGGCAGAACCCACACTCGTTTCTCAAGCCATGGGAACCCCAGAAACCATTGCCAACCCACCGACGCAGTTGCTATCGGCAACCTCTGCCAATGCTGCTGAAGAACCATCGGAGGAGGTTAATGCCTGGATGATGGTGTTGGGAGATTTGCTGGTGTCGCCGTTGGGTGCTTTGGCGGTTTTTTGGTTGGTGCGTCGGTTGGTGGTGAAGGCGTTGGTTTCCCAAGTCAGAAATCATTTGCAGGCGTTGGGGGGATTGAACGAACAACTGCAAGATTCCCGCCGCCAAGCGCAGGAATTGCTGGCGGAGTTGGAACACCACGCCAATACGGCATACGATAAGACCACGGCGGAGGTGGAAAGCCTGCAGCAGGAAACCAACCGACAAAAGCAAAATTTACAGCAGGTAGAACGGTTCCAGCAGGTGTGCATGTCGGAGTTTCAATTTGCGGTCAGGGATGTGGAAAAAGCTAAAGATGAAGCCATCGAACGCCTGTCGCAGGTAACCACGGCGCAGGTGTTGGAGGCGGTGAAACCCCAACTGCAACAGAAGCTGCAACAAATGTATGCCAATGGCGGGGAGGTGAACCCACCTACCGATGTGCGATCGCCGGATGCGCAGGCGGCTTTTCAACAGGGAGAACAACTGTTTGCAACCCATAAATACGAAGAAGCGATCGCAGCCTACGACCGTGCTTTGGAACAAGACCCTTCCTGCCACGAAGCCTGGTACAATCGTGGCAATGCTTTGGTGAAGTTGCGCCGGTTGAACGAGGCGATCGCCAGTTACGATCGGGCTGTGGCTATCAAACCCGATAAATTTGAGGCTTGGTACAATCGTGGCAATTTGCTGTTTATGCAGCAACAATACGAAGATGCGGTAACTTGCTATCAAAAGGCTCTTGCCATCAAACAGGATGATGCTGATGTGTGGCAAAATTGCGGGGTCGTGTTGGGAAAGTTGGAACGTCTCGACGAAGCGATCGCCAGTTACGACCAAGCTTTGGCAGTCAACCCCAACAAATTTGAAGCCTGGTACAACCGCGGCAATCTTCTCGCCAAACAAGGTCGCCACGATGCCGCGATTGTTTCCTACCAACAATCTTTGGAAATTAACCCCCAGCAAGTGGAAGCTTGGTACAAATGCGGGAATTTGCTTTTAAAGTTGCATCGCTACCAAGAGGCGTTGCATGCCTACGAAAAGGCCCTAGAACTCAACCCCAACAGCTACGAAATTTGGTACGCTCAGGGGTCGATTTTGGGGCAGTTGCGTCGCTTTGAAGAGGCGTTGGCTGCCTACGAAAAAGCCATTGAAATTCAACCGCAGCGGTATCAGGTTTGGTACAACCGCGGCAACACCCTCGCCAAACTGCATCGCTACGAAGAGGCGTTGGCGTCGTACAACCATACCGTACAGCTGGCACCCAACAATTACGAAGCTTGGTACAATCGGGGTACCATGTTGCAGCGGTTGCAACGATATCGGGAAGCAATGGAATCATACAATGTGGCTTTAGAATTGAAACCCGACAGCCACCAAGCTTGGCACAGCAGTGCGCGGGTTTTGGAAAAAATGCACCGCTATGAAGAAGCGATCGCTTCCTACGAATGCGCCATAAAACTCAAACCAGACAAATACGAAGCCTGGTACAACCGCGGCAACCTACTAGCAAGGCTGCAACAGTACCAAGAAGCCTTTGATTCCCTGACCAAAGCCGTCCAAATTCAGCAAAGCCTCATGCATGCTAGCTAAGCAGTCTGAGATTGGGGCCTGCAAAACTGTCATTTGCCGATATAATAGCACCTTGTGGTTATACAAAAAACAGGCATGGTCGAGGCACAAATTGGTATTATCGGCGGTAGCGGTCTGTATCAGATGGAGGCGCTACAGGATGTAGAAGAAGTTTCTATAGATACACCGTTTGGTTCTCCTTCCGATGCGTTGATTGTGGGTACCCTAGAAGGCATCCGAGTGGCTTTTTTGGCACGCCACGGCCGCTACCACCACTTATCCCCTGGCGAACTCCCGTTTCGCGCCAATATCTACGCCATGAAAAGCTTGGGCGTCAAATATATTCTTTCTGCTTCTGCAGTTGGTTCTCTGCAAGAAGAGGTGAAACCCCTGGATATGGTAGTGCCATCCCAGTTTATCGATCGCACCAAGGAACGAATTTCTACTTTCTTTCGCGATGGGATCGTGGCTCACGTGGGATTTGCCGATCCGGTTTGTCCGAAATTAGCCCAAGTTTTGGCAGATGCAGTGGCTAGCTGCCATTTGGAAGATGTGACCTTACACCGCGGCGGCACTTATATTTGCATTGAAGGACCGACGTTTTCTACAAAAGCCGAATCCCATCTTTACCGCAGTTGGGGCGCTACGGTGGTAGGAATGACCAATTTACCGGAAGCTAGATTGGCACGAGAGGCGGAAATTGCTTATGCAACGCTGGCTTTGGCAACAGATTACGATTGCTGGCACCCCGAACACGACAGTGTCAGCGTGGAAATGGTGGTTAACAATCTCAAACGCAATGCTGCCAACGCTCAGAAGGTAATTTTAGAGACCGTACGCCGTTTGAGCAACAACCCACCGGAATCGGAGGCACATAAGGCTTTGCAATCCGCAATTCTCACGCCTTTGGATCGGGTACCAGAGGAAACAAAAAACAAGCTAGAAATCTTTTTGCGCAATTATATGTAAAAGCCGTAGGTGGGCGTTGCCCACCTTGCTTTTTATTGTTTCTGTAAAGACTTAGGCAAGCGCAATTTACGAATTATACCAAATCCGACATGGAAAAACCACAATTTTTTTGTCGGGGCAACCCCCGCTGTGGGTCCCTTTTGTAGAGGTAGGCATGGGGGCACTCCCCCTACATTTGTGTGGGTTTATGTACATCGGATTTGGTCTTAACTCTCGAAAAAACTTTTGTTTTCGTTTTCCCTTGAACAGTATAATAATTTCCTAGATGGTTGAGTTCCGATTTTAGTAAGCGATTTGTTGAAATTTTGTCGGATGGAGGCTTGGTTTTGGACATGTTTTTGATATAAAAATTTTTTGAGCAGCTGTAGAATCTGGCCCGGACAGGACAAATTTGGGTCTTTCAACAGATTACTGTTTGCTTGAAAAAAGAAATTGTTGCGACGGCGACACAACAAGGTACTGTTGTTATTATGACAAATTGTATCGTAGAGTAGGGAAAACGTATATTGATAGGACGCGATTGTTCTCTGTATGGGATACAATTCCGTTTTCAGCTCGGGGAAAGTAGCGGGGAGATAGAAGTCAGTTTTGACGAAAAAATCTCTCTTTTGCAGCCATATCCGCATTCAGGCAACTTAATCCTACATTGTAAAAAAAGAACTTCTTTGATTAGACTAAAAACATATCTGACGAACGATGAGGTTCCCCCATGAGTCAAATTCCCGCAGAAAACGCCGCTACAGCCGATGTTGGCAAGCCAGCGTTTCTAGAAAAAGTAATGTCTCAAGCGGATTTGCCCGATATTTTCGATGCTCGGGATAATACAGTGGTGGTTTTTCGCACCATGCGTGATTTGATGCCGAAAGAAGCCATTCAACGTATCGCCTCTCAATTGCAGGTAAAAGCGATCGCCAGCGAAAATAAAGCACTGCAACATACCGTAAGCGAGTTGTGGATGGATACCAATCCCCTAGTACGTTTTCTCAGTTCTATCCGTGCGCCGCTAAAAATTGATGGCGATACGTTTGTGTTTCGCATTCAGCAAGAGGGGAGCTTGCCGAAAAATATTGCCCCGGAAACGCTAATTGAGGCCGTTTTTGCGGCGATGAAGTCGGAACTGCCGGCGGCAAGTCACCAAGAGGTTGCTCAATACTTGCCAGATGGTATCAAACAGCTCTGGCAACGCGCCTAGTGGCGTTCAAATTAGCTACTGGGAGGGGGGCTGTCGGCTTGAACTAGCAAGGCAACGGCATAGGCAGACATGGCTTCTTCGCGACCAACGGCATCCATTTTTTCGTTGGTGGTGGCTTTGATGCTAATTCGATCGCTGCCGATTTTTAACACGGTTGCCAAGCGATCGCGCATGACCCCTAAATAGGGTTTGAGTTTTGGACGTTCGGCAACAATGACCGCATCGATATTGCCAATTTGCCAGTTTTCCTTAGCAAGGAGATAGCAAACTTGCTCTAGCAACACCAGGCTGTTCGCCCCTTTCCAGCGGTCGTCGTTGGGGGGAAAGTGAACGCCAATATCGCCCAAACACAAGGCCCCCAACATGGCATCCATAATCGCATGTGTGAGAACATCAGCATCGCTGTGCCCCACCAATCCCAGTTGGTGGGGAATTTCTACGCCTCCCAAAATTAACGGGCGATCGCGCCCCAAGCGATGGATATCGTAACCGTTGCCAATGCGAATGTTGGTCATGATTTAACTATCCAAAGCACCATTGACTTGCGCGTTAAATCCATATACATGGCGGCTGCCGGCGTAGGGAACCAATTCCACTTCCCGTTCGTCGCCAGGTTCAAACCGAACAGCCGCGCCGGCGGGAAGGTTTAAATGCATGCCTTTGGTAGGCTCGCGCTCGAATAGCAACGCTGCGTTAGCTTCGTAAAAATGAAAATGAGACCCTACTTGAATGGGGCGATCGCCGCTGTTGGCTACCCGTACGGTAGTAATCGGGCGCGTGGCATTGAGTTCGATGTCGCCGGCTTGGGGAATCATTTCGCCTGGAATCATGGCTAATCTCGCTAGTTATCGAATGGGATTGTGAACGGTGACCAATTTCGTACCGTCGGGAAAGGTTGCTTCTACCTGCACCTCCGGCAGCATTTCCGGGATGCCTTCCATTACGTCATCGCGGGTCAGCAAAGTAGCGCCATAACTCATTAAATCGGCCACCGTACGCCCTTCCCGCGCGCCTTCCAAAATTCCTGCCGTAATATAAGCCACAGCTTCGGGATAGTTGAGCTTCAGACCTTTCGCCAGTCGTCGTTCCGCTAGCAAGGCAGCGGTGAATACCATAAGTTTGTCTTTTTCTTGGGGCGTTAGTTGCATAGCAGTAGCCGTTAACCAAGCGTAGGCACTTGCTGGTGCTGGTTGTGCGGTTTTCAAATTGCAAAAATTTTACCACAAGTAGATACCTGAGGAGAAACTTTTTGAGAAGGCGGCATTTTGGCACAGAGGCAAAAGGTTTGAGTTTCGCAGTTGCCTTGTGAAGGAAAAATTTTAGAACAATTTGCCTATTTGTCTCATCGGGCAAATCCATGCTTTTCATACAGCCATCTGTTAAATATTGGGAAATTTTCCACCGAGAATACCAACAAATACATGTAAAGTAGGAAAACGTGCATTTTGAAACCCTGACCCTTTCCCTTATAGATGTCCCATCGTAGCCGTAGCCACAACCAACAGGAACTGGTATCGCTCGATCCAGTTTCTGGCGATCGCGGCGGTCGTTCGCCTTCCTATCGCTACACCCTCCGTTGCCTTTCCTGCGGTATCGAATATCCGCCCCATCCGTTTCGATTGCATTGCGATCGCTGTCGGGAATCCGGATCTTTGTTACGCACCGTCTATTCCCAAAAACAGCTCCAAGTCAAACCCCAACTACCTGGAATTTTCCGCTATATCGATTGGTTGCCAGTGAACCGTGCTTTAGATGTTGCTGGCAAACCCATTGTCTATCAAAGCCAGAAGCTCGCTGCCTATTTGGGTTTAGAGCGCCTTTATATCTGTTTTAACGGCTACTGGCCGGAAAAACAGGCTGCCCTGGCTACTGGTTCTTTTAAAGAGTTAGAAGCGGCTTGCGTACTCGCCAGAATTCCTCCCAATTGCCATCGTATGCTGACGTTGGCTTCTGCGGGGAATACAGGGCGGGCATTTGCCCATGTGGGAGAAACCCTCGATTTCCCCATTTGTTTGGTGGTTCCCGAAAGTAGTTTGTCTCAAATCTGGAGTACCAACGGCAAGTTGCCCCAAAATGCCTCTTCCATTCGTTTGGTTGCCGTTGCTGACAACAGCGACTACTCCGATGCTATTGCCATTGCTCGTTCCATTGCTACTCAAAACGGTTTTTTCCCGGAAGGTGGGGTCTTGAATGTGGCGCGACGGGATGGGATGGGGGTAACAGTTTTAGAAGCAGCGGTGACGTTGGGGGAAATTCCCGATAGCTATTTTCAGGCTGTGGGTTCGGGAACAGGTGCGATCGCGGCTTGGGAAGCGAATTTGCGGTTGCTAGAAGATGGTCGCTTTGGAGAAAAACGCATGAGATTGCATTTGGCACAAAATGCGCCCTTTACCCCCATGGTAGATGCTTGGCACGCACAAAGCCGTTCGCTGAATAGGCCACCGGAAGCGATCGCGCGATCGCAAATTCAGCAAGTTTTGGCTCAAGTTCTCACCAATCGCAATCCTGCCTATGCCATGCCTGGTGGTTTGTACGATGCGCTAACCGATACGGGAGGAAATATGTATGCTGTTGGTAACCAGGCTTGTAGCTACGCTCGCTGGTTGTTCGAACGATTGGAAGGAATTGATATTAGTGCCGCATCGGGAGTAGCAACGGCAGCGTTGATCCAGGCTGTAGAAGCTGGTAAAGTCAATAAGGATGAATGCGTTTTGTTAAATATTACCAGCGGTGGCATCAAGCGCATGCAGCGAGAGTTGGGTAGGCAGCCATGGTCTGCCGATTTTGTGCTGTCTCCTACTTCCGGTTCTTGGTTTGACGTTCGCTTGGGAAGAGAACGACCTTTTGCGTAGGATCGATTCGCGAATCGACCCTATGATTCGCTGTTTGATAGCGCTCGTGCCCAAGTCTCTATTCTGCCTTTGCGGTTAACAGGTTGGTTGTTTTATGAGGAATTTAGCATTTTCGGCTTTCACAGCGATCGCCTATTGGTCTCGATGGAATTTCCTGCGCAAAACCCATCGCATGGATGAGGTACAAGAAAAGTTTTTGCGATCGCTACTGCAAACCCACCAAGATACGGCTTTTGGGCGCGAGTACGGCTTTGCCGATATCCAAACCATCGACCAGTTTCGCGAACGAATTCCCGTACAGTCTTATCAGGCATTTGAACCCTACACCCAACGCATGGCAAACGGCGAACCCAACGTTCTCGTCGCCGATCCACTTATTTATTTTAATATCAGCAGCGGTTCTACGGGAACCAAAAAGCTGATTCCCGTCACCAAGCGATCGCGCCGGGTTCTCGCTCGTTCCAACCGCACCGCCGCCGGATTTGGCGTAGCCGCCGCTGCCCGTCAAAATCGACCTTTAGGAGAATTTCTCTATCCCATTTCCGCAAATTCCCACGGCATCACCCCCAGCGGCATCCCCTATGCCCCCGTCAGTACCAGCGACGCGCGGTTGACAGATAGACTCTCCCGGCAGGTATTTGCCCATCCCTTTGAAACCTTTGAAATTGCCGATACCCCAGCCCGCTACTACGCCTGCCTCTTGTTTGCCCTGCGCAACCGCCAACTGCGGGTCATTGGGGCTACCTTTCCCGTGCTAGCCTTACAAATGTGCGATCGTCTCAGCGAATACAGCGAATCTTTAATTGACGATTTAGAGAAAGGTACCATCGCCTCCTGGCTACCCATTGACGGTGACAGCCAAGATATTCGCAGCCGACTGGAACCAAAACTATCTCCCCACCCCCAACGAGCTGCCGAATTGCGCCAAATCGTCCAAAAATACGGTCACCTGACTCCCAAACACGCGTGGCCCCACCTTTCTTTTATCGTCACCGCGCGCGGCGGTACTTCCAACTTTTATTTTCAAAAGTTTCCCGAATATTTCGGCGATACGCCTATTTTCGGCGGAACTTATTCTTGTGCGGAAGGGGTTCTGGGCATTCACCACGACCTCAACGACGATACCTGCCTTCCCGCCATGGAAAGTACCTTTTTGGAATTCATTCCCCAAGACCAATGGGATGCTGAATTTCCCAAAACCATCCTCCCCACCGAAGCCCAAGTGGGAGAACGCTATCGCGTGGTTTTCAGCAACTACAGCGGTTTCTATCGCTACGATTTGGGCGATATTATCGAGGTTACTGGTTTCTACAACCAAGCACCTCTGTTTACCTTTCTCCATCGCCAAGGCAACGTCATGTCATCTTCCACCGAAAAAACCACCGAAGCTCACGTGGTGGAAGTCATGCGTCGTTTGCAGGAAGAATTTCAAATTTCCCTAGAAAATTTCTGCATCACCCTTAGCAAAGATGCTGCACCCGCACACTATTTGGTCAATATCGAACTGGCTTCCCGGCAATCGCATTTATCCCATCCCAAACAGTTTTTGCAACGGTTTGACGAAGTCATGAAAGAGGTGCAGAAATTTTATGCCATCAAGCGGCACGACCAAATTCCCCTACCACGCTTGCGCATTATGGCACCGGGTAGTTTTGAACGGTTGCGCCAGCGGATGCTGCAACAGGGCGTTGCCGAATCGCAATTAAAATTCCCCCATCTCACGGAAGACCGCAATTGGTTGGATGGATTGCCGGTTCTGGAAGAAGTGCGATTGGAAGAATAATGGCATTTTCCCGTTTACCAAGGAGCGCCGATGGTCACAAATCCCGCCCAATAGTAAGGATGGGAAAGGTTTTCGTTGGGCAAGTTGTTGAGTTCTGGGGGCAAAGCCACGGCACCGCGAACCCCGCGCAGGGAACCGTTTTCCAAGCGTACGGCTTGATTGAGTAAATCTAGCTGTGCCTGGCGTAAGGCTTCGGCTTTGAGGGAATGGTCTTGCAAGTGTTGGTAAAATTTGCCCATTAACGCTAAAGTACCGGCGTCGCTTACTTGCCAAATACTAGCCAAGGCGGTTTGTACGCCGCTGTTGACGGCCAATCCGGCAAATCCCAATTCGGCGTTGCCTGCGCCCAAGGCTGTCTGACAGGCGCTCAATACCAATAGGTTGATGGCGAATTCGGCAAAGGGTAGTTGGCGTAATTCTGGGGGCGTTAGTTGGGTATCCCACAATTGGATAAAGGAATCTTTTAATTCTCCGGTTTCAAATCTGGCGTGGGTGGCTAAATGGACGATATCAACGGAATTTTGGAGCTGCGATCGCAGTTTGTTCAAAGTAAATCCTTGATTTAAGAAAGATTTGCCCGTCCAATCGCCGGTTAGAACGGTTTCCAGTTCGATGGGAACGGCTGGCAATGGGGTAAAATCCTCAAATTCCGACCTGCCCATGGCGAGTACGTTGGTTCTATCACTGCTGTCAGCATCGGGTTGGGTGTCAATCATGTTGAAAGCAGGAATGATGGCCAAACTGTATTGTTCGATGAGAAATTGTTCGCCGTCGTGCAAAGCGGATAAAGGAAGCGATCGCAAGCCACTTCCCATACAAAACAGCAAAGTATCGATGGAAATATGATTTTCTCCTCCCTGAAAGTAACCCTGTAAGGGACCAATTATCCAATTGTGGAGTTTGCTAGCTGCATTTATATAAGTTTGATTGCGGCGCTGGCGGCGATTGGTAATGTGGGCGCGCAAGTTTTTGACGGTTTCTAAAACCAATTCGCGCTTGGCTTCGGGCACAATATAGCCTTTGGGCGAACGACCGGGGGCAAAAGCCAATACTTGTAAGTGGGAAGGGGTAGCATCGACATAAATCAGGGCTGTCTGGTTATCCGTTGCTTGGCTAATTTTTTCTAAGGTTTTGGGAATTTCTTGCCCCGTAATTTCGACGGTTGATAAATTGGTTTCAAAATAGCTTTCATAAACCTCTTCCCAATTATTTTCTAACTCGGTAGCGCGTGCTGCCACTTGTTGCGGGGTCATGGGAGAAATTTCCCAGGTGCCAAAATGAGATGGTAGAGAGGAGGTTTGAGCCACTGCCCATCCACTCAAAAGAGTGCCCCACAAGGGAACGCTGGTGACGAAACCGAAAAAGGATTTTGTTAAGAATCGGTGCTGTTGTCTTGCCACGATGTGACCTCCGGGCGCTGCACGAATTGGGGGAATAATTCTTGAAAAGCAGATGGGTCCTATTGAATGATTTCTTGCAATATGTCTCGTTCTTGCAAGCCTGGTTGGGGATGGATGGCAGCTGACCAAACTGCGCGCGGCTAGGGTTTCGATGCGGGGTGGGGCAAACTGCCCTTGGAGATCGGTTTAGATTTCTTGACAAAATGCCGATTTTGTGGTAAGCAAAAGCAAGGAATTAGCCAACGCGGCAGGTGGGGATGGTTCATCGATTTAGTGATGTTTTTTGGACGAGTGGGATTTTCGCTGGTCGAGACCAAGGAAATGCCCGATGGGGCCTTGACCTTCTCCCAAATCAAAGGAATGGCGGATGGCTTCGGTGGTGTAGTCTTTGGCGGCTTGTACGGCTTTGAACAGGGGTTTGCCCAAAGCCAGGTTGGCAGCGATCGCGGCGGAGAGGGTACAGCCAGTGCCGTGGGTATTTTTGGTTTCAATGCGATCGGCTTTTAACACCTTCATGCGATCGCCATCAAACCAAACATCGGTTCCCCAGCACTCTTTGAGCATACCACCCCCTTTCACCAAAACCGCAGATGCACCTAGCTCGTAAATTTTTTCCGCTGCCCTTTTCATATCCTCCACGCCATCAATTCCCCACTCGCTGAGCAGTTGTGCCTCGTAGTGGTTGGGGGTCACAATGGTAGCTTGGGAAATCAACGATTCGCACAAAACGGCAATGGCATCGTCATCAATGAGCCTGGCACCGGTACGGGAAACCATCACCGGATCCACCACCAAATTGGGAATGGATAAGGTTTCAATTTCTTCTGCCACTGCCACCATAATTTCGTCATTGAGCAGCATACCGGTTTTGGCAGCATGCACCCCAATATCGCGAACCACCGATTGACATTGGGCAGCAACAGCAGCGGCAGGCAACGCATCTACCCGGTCTACGCCCAAGGTATTTTGGGCTGTAACGCAGGTAATGGCACTGGTTCCGTGAACGCGATGGAAAGCAAACGTGCGCAAATCGGCTTGAATGCCAGCGCCACCGCCGCTATCCGAACCAGCAATCGTCAGGGCTACAGGAACTTCGCTCATAAAAAGAATAGAATTTATCGATTGGGTCTTCTACGTTGCAGGAATTCGGGAATATCCAAACCGCCGCCTGGCTGTTTGAAAGGCGTTTCCCGCGAGGGTTGGGAGGGGGGACGGCGATCGCTTTTACGATCTGAAGGCGATGATTCTACCGTTTCGCTTCCTTCCTCAGCACCACTGCCTTCGGTATCAAAGCCAGTAGCAATCACGGTAATGCGCACTTCTCCCTGCATGCGATCGTCGATTACCGCGCCAAAAATAATATTGGCATTGGGGTCTACCGCATCGTAAATAGTTTCCGCAGCCGTATTCACCTCGTACAGGCTCAAATCGTTGCCGCCGGTAATATTGAGAACCACCCCTTGCGCGCCTTCTATAGAAGACTCTAGCAAAGGCGAAGAAATCGCAGCCACAGCCGCTTCCCGCGCCCGAGATTTGCCAGAACCTTCACCAATGCCCATCAAAGCCGAACCAGCATCTGCCATCACCGCGCGCACGTCGGCAAAATCCACATTTACCAAACCCGGAATGGTAATAATATCGGAAATCCCCTGTACGCCTTGTCCCAAAATGCTGTCTGCATAGCGAAAGGCTTCCTGCACCGGGGTTTGTTCGGTAATTACCGAAAGCAAGCGATCGTTAGGGATCACGATCAGCGTATCCACGCGACTTTGCAAAGCGGCAATACCTTCTTCCGCTTGATTGGAACGCCGTCTGCCTTCAAACATGAAGGGTTTGGTGACCACACCCACGGTCAAAGCGCCCACTTCTTTGGCTACCTCTGCCACAATGGGGGCTGCTCCGGTACCGGTACCACCTCCCATGCCAGCGGTGATAAACACCAAATCGGAGTTATCGAGAGCATTGGTAATTTCATCGCGGGATTCCTCGGCAGCTTTTTGACCGATGGAAGGATTGCCCCCGGCACCCAAACCGCGGGTCAGTTTTTGACCGATTTGCAAGCGTTTGGGGGCTGATGAGTTGGAAAGGGCTTGGGCATCGGTGTTAATTCCCCAAAATTCCACACCACCCAATTCAGTCTCGATCATGCGGTTGACGGCGTTACAGCCACCACCGCCGACGCCCATCACTTTGATTCTGGCTGCGTTACTAGGCACAATATCTTTACTCCTGGATTCAACCCCTGGCTGCCCGTTTTCCCGAGATTGGCCCGCATGGTACCCAGAGTTGCCAAAGGGATTCGCAGCATCGGATGTTGCTGGGGAATTGGCAGCTCCGTCGGTATTGGGAATTTGTAGGATCGGTACTTCTTCTTCTATATTAGGAAGCCTCATAGGTTTTAATTGCATAAATCTGCGCTCATTGACGAGCGACAAATCAACAAGGGGAACCACGGGGGTTGGGGAACCACGGGGGGTTCCCCCTACATTTGTGGTGGTGGCTTTGTCGCAACTGGTTTCAACGGTGACACGCCCCACCCACCAAGGGCGAGGCTTCTTGAGGTCGGGCAAACCCTGGTTGGGTCAGCTTTCCCCTAATGGGCGACGCCACAGCGCCCCTGCACGTGCCACTGAGGTCAATCCCCAGCTTGGTGCCTACCTTTGAAGGTGTACGATTCTCCCGCCGCTACCAACCGAATGCCACCATTCAAGCATAATTGTTGGAGACGGCGGCATAGCTTTTGGGATGGGATACGAACCAACGCCTGGTTGTTCTGTTTCCCTATATTGATACCATCTTTTTGGCGTTTATTGTTCCCATAAACCAGCGTATCAATCCCGTTTTCTTTACAGAATCCGACAATCCCCCGTGCTGCTCTGTTAGTGGCTTTTTTCCCCCGCCACCAGCATGACACCAACCCCTTACAGCTACGGCCTTCTTTTTTCTGGACAGCGAAAAACATGGCTGCTTTCATTTTATTTCCTATAAAGTATTATGGATGAAGTGCCAATGGGTATTGGGTTGGTTGCCGATCGATGCCTTAAGAGAGGTCAGCTGTATTCCCACCTTGATAGGCAGAGATTTTTACGTAGACCTCTCTCAAACTCTTTCCTTTTCTACAATAAGGGAAGTTGACTTGGCAACCAAATAGATGCAGGGAATCACGGGATACGGTTCGCTTCCCTTGCCAACAAGGGGAGTTGGCTGCTTGGGCTAGCGTTTGTGGGGATGCACCTGAAAGCACAGCAGGACAACCTATTAGGAAGTAGCAGTTCAACGCCGCAGGAACGTTTTTGGCATTGTTTTTTTGGTAGGACTTGACCTATTTCTACCAAATTTTCTGCGATTACGAAAAAAGACGGGAGCTTGAAAGCCCTGCCTCTTTCCCAGCCGGGATGAAAAGCAACCCCTGCGGCTTTAGCCGCCGTCAAAATCAAGTCAATGTACTAGAATCTAGAAAAGCAGGGGAAATTTCATAAAATGGGGAAACTACGGTTTTTCAAGTCTCGTTCCCTTCGGTGATGGCTTTGTGGTTAAGCAGGTACGATTCCTAAAAAGAGCGAGCGGGTAGTATATCATTTTATCCGGTGCCAGCGGATGTGAAAGTTCCCCAACCACCTATAACTTGGGCTGAGCTACGCCGAAGCAGCGGTTCGAGAGGTTGGCACTTGATTCAACATCGCATCGCCCAATTATACGAACATGTAATACCATTTCCTGAATAGTCTACAAGAAATAATAGGGGCATTTGGTAGGAGCGGTTCGCGAACTGCCCCTATCGGGGAGATTTGGAAATTCCAGACAATCATTATTTTTTAGAAATGGTAGAACCAAATCTCGAAAAGACTTTATTCTTGAAGTTGGCTCACCGTTTGTGCAACCAAGCTGACAGCATTTTTGCCGAGGCACTAAAGCGGAAAAATGCTCGTCGAGGGTCCCTGTGCACCGGGGATGAAGTAATACCAAATCCGTACTGGCAAGCCCCGATCGTGCAAGCGGGTTAGAACCCCCTGTTGTCTTCTTTGTAAAGGGGGACGGTTCGGGTTATGTTTGTGGTTTAGCAATATCGGATTTTGTATAACTCATAGCGAATCCATCTGGGCACCCCCAAGGAAGCGGAAACGAGAATCTCACGAATAGAATTCGTGAGAGTTTCAACCTACCCTAAGATGTTGCTTATACCAATGGCCAATTGTTTAATTTGTTTAATGGGTTGTTGAACCGGTGGGGAGATTTCCAAATCCCAACCAAAGTTATGGGGTTGTAGATGCCCCAGAAGCTAGTTGAACAGCAGGTTCGTTCGGATTTCGCAGATCGATATAGGCAATTTGCGCTTCGGGAATTTGTTTGGGGAGTCGGCGCAAACGTTCTAATTGTTGCAGTTGCTGGCGGAACTGTTTTTGGTAGGGACCTAAATGAACGGTTCCCATTTCGGTTTTGAGGATAATATTGTTGGGGTTTTGCCAGTGAATTTCGCGGACGGTAAAGGGTGCCGCGGCGATCGCTTGGTATACTTGTTGCCAGTGGGCACGATAAACGCTTGGGAACCCAATGGTGGTTAGTTCCGGTAGTTCCACTGCATCCGCTGCTATCCCTTTGAGGGGAAACCAACGACCTTCCGCATCCAACAATCCCACCGATTGCGAAACGGAGGCGGCGGTGGCGGCGGTGGTTGATTGGGGGATTTTGGCGACGGCGACAGGTTGGCGTTCGCGTACCCAAATGGCAATGGCAGGGGGAAATAATTCCCGGGATACGTTGGCTTCGGCAATCAGGGGATGGGTTTCGATCTTTTCTGCGATCGCTTCTGGCGATAGGCGCAAAATGGACTGGGGATACGACAAAGAGACTAATTCGCGAATATCTTCCCGACCGAGCAATCGCAACCCGCGAATTTGCAGCTGTTGCGGTTTCTGTACCATCCAATTGGGCAAGGTGGTTGCCCATACCACACCAGCAGCCAACCCCATCGATACCAGCAATCGCCAACCGGATTGCAACCACTGGCGACGCCGCTGAGCGCGCAGTCTTTTTCTCTTGCGTATAAGTCGTCGCTGTCGAATTGACGCAGTGCTGGCCATCCTCACCTCTCACGGAAAATCTTCGATACGTTTGCAAGCCCTGTCGCTTTAGCGCCAGGAGTCGCCAAGCTTTCCCCGGATGCGCTGGGTCCAGTGGCCGCTTGTTGGTGTCTAATCCCATTTCTCAAAAACAATGATTTTTTGAGGATTCCCCGATTTCTATGGTAAGGGCGATCGCGCGTTGCGCCCCTACAAAAATGCTCCTATTATTTCTTGCAGACTATTCAGGAAATGGGATCGGACAAAAACCAAAGTTGACATGGGAATCTCCGTCAAACGGGTAATGTTTTCCTCGCCCATGTTGTTAGGGCTGGTGGGGCTAACGGTACTGCCTTCCCCCTGATAGGGCGGTTTAACCGTTAACGGCAGGGCGACCAACACCGAAAGCATTTGTAGGTGCCATGACCTGAAAAATGTAGTCAGTTCGTTAAGACTTCGGCTGGTCAGCTACTGGAAGCTGGAGGCATGAAGCCCCCGTGCTTCATCTAGGGGGGCTGACTTCTTTCATGGGCGTTTGGGTGTCTTGAGCTACCCAACAACCGCAGTCCGGGCTGCTGTTGCCAAGGAATCGCTGCAGATTTCCAAAATCGGGAGGCTATCTTCTTTCATTTAATCATAGATATCTTTTTGCGCACGACCGTATAGCCTACATGGGGAATTGTTGCGTTTTGCCAGGCACGGTTGGTTGCTCATAGCCGAGCTACAAAAAAAGAGGGTCTCAAAAGACCCCCTTCATCAGGCGAAACCATTGTTTGATACCATCGTTTTGATGTTGGTTATGCGATTTGGAGAAAACGGTCTATTCGGCGTACGGCTTCTTCTAAAACGTCGGTATTTTGTACCAAGGCAAATCGCACGTATCCTTCGCCACTGGGTCCGTATCCCGAACCGGCAGCGGCTGCCACGCCAACTTTTTCTACCATTTTGGTGGTAAATCCCATGGAGTCGTTTTGCCAACGTTCGGGTAATTTTGCCCAGACGTACATGGTGGCGGCAGGTTTGGGAACTTGCCAGCCAATGCGGTGCATGGCATTGACAAACACATCGCGACGCTGCCGGAAGGTATCGACGGTCTTTTGAATGATTTCTTGAGGACCGGTTAAAGCTGCGATCGCGCCGTTGATAATTCCGCGATACTGGTTAAAATCAATAACGGCTTTGATTTGCCGCAATGCCAAAATTAGCTCCTGGTTGCCAATGGCATAGGCGACGCGAAATCCCCCCATATTATAGGATTTTGACATGGTGAAAAATTCAATGGAAACGCTTTTGGCGCGATCGGCTTGCAATATGGAGGGAATTTCCACTTCCCCAAAGCCCATATCGGCATAAGGAAAATCATGAATCAAAGCCAGGTTATGCTCTTGACAAAACCGTACCGCCTTTTCAAAAAAACTGAGGGGGGCAATCCCCGTGGTGGGATTGTGGGGATAGCTCAACACCATCATTTTCGCCCGATCGAGGACTTGTTGGGGAATATCCTCCAACACGGGCAAAAATTGGTTTTCTTCTAAGGTCGGCATGGGATAGACGTGACCGCTGGCTAGATAAACGCCGCCGTAGTGGGAAGGATAGCCGGGGTCTTGCAATAGGGCAAAATCACCGGGATCGAGCAAAGCCAAAGGTAGGTGACCGGTGCCTTCCTGACAGCCAATCAGCGGCATGATTTCGGTTTCCGGGTCTACTTCCACGCCGTATTTTTGGGTGTACCACCGCGCAATGGTATCCCGAAATTCTTTGGTACTGTGGAACAAAGTGTAACCGTGGGTGCTGGGATCGTCTAGCGATCGCGCGATCGCTTCGGTAGCATGACTGGATGCTGGTAGATCGGACGATCCCAAACTTAGGTCAATAATATCCATGCCGGCAGCTCTCGCCCTAGCTTTGGCGTTATCCATGTCGGCATAGACATTCGAGCGTAAGGGTTCTATCCGTTTGGCAAATTGCATGGTTGGGTTGCGTTTGGGTAGGGTGGTTGGTCGCAGTTGAGGATGGGGAGTGGGAGCGTACCGAGCGTGGGAGCTTGGGAGCGTGGGAGCTTGGGAGCGTGGGAGCGTGGGAGCGTGGGAGTGTGGGAGCTTGGGAGCTTGGGAGCTTGGGAGCTTGGGAGTGTGGGAGCGTGGGAGCTTGGGAGCGTGGGAGCGTACCGAGCGTGGGAGCGTACCGAGCGTGGGAGCTTGGGAGCGTGGGAGCTTGGGAGATATAATTGGTTGTTTTCTCCGATGCTCCGATGCTCCGATGCCCCGATGCCCCGATGCTCCGATGCTCCGATGCCCCGATGCCCCGATGCCCCGATGCTCCGATGCTTACAAATTCGAGGCCAGCCAATCGGCCACTTGCTGTTTGGGCATAGCACCTTCCCAGGAAGCTACTACCTCGGAATTTTTCACGAGCTTGAGAGCTGGAATCCCTTCGATTTGGTAAGCTTGGACGGTGTTGGGATTGGGATCGACTTCCATTTTGGCTACCTTGAGGCGATCGCCGTATTCGCTGTCAATTTGCTCCATAATCGGAGACATAAGACGGCAAGGACCGCACCAGGATGCCCAAAAATAGACGAGTACCGGTTGGTCGGCTTTTAATACTTCTTGCTCGAAATCGCTGTCGTTAATGGTAATCATAGCAAAACAAAAAAACGGAAGCTTCCCCGGCAGGGTTGTGAAAGCTAGCTATCAGTTTTTAGAATAGGAGGGTGCTTGGCGGACCTACTTTCTGGAAACCACTCAGACACGCCAAGCAATGGTCAATCTTATCACGTTATCATAAAAAAAGAAAATTGACAAAAAACCAATACGCTCGCCACTGGCATTTGCTGGCAAGCCAACCCAAAATCCCCACTATCCCAGTTACCATGATTTCTTGATTGTAGAAAAGCTCATACTATACGTAATAAATAATTGCCCATATAAAAATCAAAAGTCGAAATTATTTCCTTAAAATTGCCTCTTTACAGCTTTGATAGGACATTTGTCCTTGTTTTACAATTTCTTCAGATACTTCTATTTCCGAACTTTGGGAAGTTTTTTGCACGGTCCCTGCTTGAATGGCTGGTGAGGCATCTCCGTGACCGGCTTTTCCAGTTTTTTGAAAAGTTTGATAGTTTTGCTCTAAGGGAACCTCAAGCTGCAGCCAGTTAGATAATTCTGCTAAAACTGTATCTGTATTGTTGATGATATCGTCGGAATCTAAAAAGAAAGAGTCGCAGTCCATTTCCTGGGCATAATTTTTAATACACGCTAGTCGGTCGCAATAATAGGTCAATCCCTCTTGGGGATTTTGATATTTGTTTTTTTTCCGAAAATATCCCATGTAGTGGGTAATGCTTTGAATGGTTCCCCGGGGTTCTCTTAATAAAAAAAGAACTTTGGGCTGGGCAATTTTAAAAATTTTTGGAGCAATCAGACAATTGTTATGAAGGATTTTGTCTAACAAATATTTATTGTCGATATTGACGCTTAACTCTCGGGATAGTTGGATGCGCATGTTGGCCAAATCCATGGTATTGAGATAAGATTTGTGTAATTCCCGATAACCACAAATGCTGGGATTGCTTCCCAAGATATGAGAAAGCAAGGAAGAACGGCTTCTCATATGGCTAAAAATAAATAAATATTTGCTTTTACCAAATATAATTTCTGGATGTCGAACCACGAAATATATATCTTTCATGGTTTTTGATTTTAATTGAAACATGGCCAATTTCCTAGTTATTGCTTGGTGATTGGAATTGCGTATGGTTCGTAGATGCGATCGCATTTCCTTCAATTTTTTAAAATATATAAGAAAATCTAATAATTTCTACAAAAGAAAAAAATAGGAGGAGCGATCGCCTAAGGGAATAACAAACGACGATCGCTTCTGGTTTAGCATATTTCTAATTTCCCGCCAACCCTGCGTTGATCCGGGAAGTGAGGGTTTCCACCACATTTTCCAGGGGAATTTCTTCCGCCTTGCCCGTTTCCCGTTCTACCAATTCTACCTTGCCAGATTTCAAAGCACGTCCGGTCACCAGGCGATAGGGAATACCAATCAAATCCGCATCTTTAAACTTCACCCCAGGGCTTTCTTCGCGGTCATCCAACAGCGTTTCGATACCGGCAGCATGGAGTTGTTGGTATAGCTGTTCGGCGGCTTCCATCTGTTGGGAATCGGAAACTTTCGGAACGGTAATCAAAACGTGGTAGGGTGCGATCGCCACCGGCCACATCATACCATTGTCATCGTGGCGCTGTTCGATGCAAGCCTGCGCCAAGCGGGAAATCCCAATCCCATAACAACCCATCACCAACGGCAAATTTTCCCCTGATTTGGTGGTATAGGTAGCCCCCAAGGCTTGGGAATATTTGGTTCCCAACTGGAAAATATGCCCCACCTCGATACCGCGGGCACTGTGCAAAACCTGCTGGTGGTCGTGAACCGCGCGATCGCCGGCTTTTGCCATCCTAACGTCGATAACGTGGGCTGGCAGGGGAAACTGTTGCCCCCAATTCGCCCCCACCACGTGATAGCCAACTTCATTGGCACCAGTAACAAAATCTTTCATATTGACAGCGGTTTTATCCACCAGCCGCAAAAACTTGGAAGATACCTCTTCCTTTTGCAGTAAGTTGAGAACGTTTTGCAGTTCCTCGCTGGTTTCCGGTAGCAAACCCGGCTGCGACAAACGGGTTTCAATGGCTTCTTGAATGTCAGCAGAAGAATAAATTTTCACCACCCCTTTGCCGGGATAGTAAGGCAAACCACGTACCAACTCGCCCACTTGCCGGTCGGAAAGCCCCATTTCTTTCAAATCGCGGCGGGTTAATTTTTCGGTAGATCTGATGTAGTCATCGGATAAATCCGGGGCAATATACCCCAAAGGCAAAGGTTCGCTTGCCCATTCTTCTTGGTCTTTGGCATCGGGCACTTTAATATCTAAAACCTTACTAGCACCATAATGGGATGCCAGTTTGCCCAGTTCGTTTTGCAGCTTTACTTCATTGATATCTTGGTCGCCGCGAATGCCAATCAGGGCGATAACCGTTTTGCCATTATCGTAAAGAACTTGATAGAGAACGTTTTTGAGAACGTTGCTGGGGGAACAATCCAACACTTGACAAACTTTTTCAATGGTTTCCGTGTTGGGGGTTTCTACTTTTTCATAGCTACGAAACGGCGATCGCTTGGCGGGGGAAACCTTAGAAACCGCTTTCTCAATATTAGCGGCATATTTTTCATCTTCCGTATAGAGAATTTCGTCTTCTCCCGCTTCTGCCAGCACCATAAATTCGTGGGATTGGGAACCGCCAATGGCACCGGAATCCGCTTCTACCACGCGAAACGCCACCCCACAACGACGGAAAATATTGCTGTAGGCTTGGTACATTTGTTCGTAGGTCTGCTGCAAACTTTCTTCGTCGGGATTAAACGAATAAGCATCTTTCATGACAAATTCCCGACCCCGCAGCAAACCAAATCGCGGGCGAATCTCATCGCGGAACTTCGCTTGAATTTGGTATAAATTAACAGGGAGCTGACGGTAAGAACGTAGGGTATCCCGCGCGATCGCAGTAATCACTTCCTCGTGAGTGGGTCCCAATCCCATTTGCCTTTCCGCACGATCGACCAGGGAAAACATAATCCCTTCCGTTTGGGTGTAAGTTTCCCAACGCCCGGATTCCTGCCACAAATCGGCCGGTTGTAACTGCGGCAGCAGACATTCTTGGGCACCGGCAGCGTCCATTTCCTCGCGTACGATTTGGGAAACCTTGCGCAAAACCCGCCACATCAGCGGCAGATAGCTAAATACCCCGCTGGCGATGCGACGTATGTAACCGGCTCGAAGCAGGAGTTGGTGACTGGGAATTTCCGCTTCTGCAGGATTTTCGCGCAAGGTGACAAATAACATTTTTGAAAGTCGCATCGCTTTCCTCTCCAAAGCCCACGAGCGTTTAGTCTGCGATCGGTTTACCACATTAAGGGTGTGCGAGGATAGGGGATTTTGTCAAGAGTCGATCGTACCAAGTGCGATCGCACCTTAGAAAAACCACCGAAAAACCACCAAGTAAGTTTTCCCATCAAACAATGATATTTTAGCTGGTTAACCCATGTTCCAGGGCATAGCGAACCAATTCCGTGCGGCTGGTGGTGCCGGTTTTGGTAAACAAGCGACTGACGTATTTTTCCACGTTGCGGACGCTAGTATCCAAATGTTTGGCAATTTCTTTGTTCATCATGCCTTTCGCCACCAAATCCAAAATACTCTGTTCCCGTGGTGTTAGTTCTACCTGAATCGGGGCAGCGGTTTGGGAGATTTCGTGGCGTTGGGTTAGCAACGATTTGATTTCCGCAATTTGACTGGCGAGTTCGGTGATGTTGAGATTTTCCCCCGATTCGGCTTTTTCTTCTTCCAATACTTGCCGGCGACTGAGCAAGTTGTTCACCATAGCCACCAATTCTTCTGGGTCAAAGGGTTTGGAAATGTAAGCATCGATGCCTGCTTGATAGCCAGCAATGCGATCGCCGGTCATCCCCCTTGCGGTTAAAAATACCACAGGCAGGGTTTTGTAGCGAGGGTCTTCGCGAATCTGTTGCAGAAACTGATAGCCGTCTACCTGCGGCATCATAATATCGGAAATCACCAAATCGGGGGGCGATTGTTGCAATTTTTCCCACCCTTCGTTGGCGTTGCTAGCTACTTCCACTTCCAAGCCGCTGTCTTCTAAATACGCTTGGACGGCTTCTAGCAAACCAGGTTCGTCATCAACCAGCAATACTTTCGAGGCCATGCCTTGTTTCCTTTTTCAATTCCTCTTTATTTCAATTTATCAAGTTTATTGTCCGAATATTCATTTTTCACCCAAAACCGGCAGTTCCCGAACGACAACCTGCATGTCTATAATCGATCGATAGTCATGTTTTGTAGGAAACTATGTTTGACGAACTCACCATCGATGCAGCGGAATACGCCGCCAGACGGGAACAATTTATGGCCAAGATTGGCCACGGTACGGCGATTTTTCGCAGTGCGCCTATGGCGGTGATGCACAAGGATGTGGAATATCCGTTTCGCCAGGAAAGCACGTTTTACTATTTTACCGGATTCAACGAACCCGATGCGGTGGCGGTTTTTGCCCCTCACCACGACCAACATCAGTATATTTTATTCGTACAGCCACGGGATAAAGAGAAAGAAACCTGGACCGGCTATCGGGTGGGGGTAGAAGGTGCCCAGGAACGCTACGGTGCCGATATTGCCTATTCTATTACCGAATTAGAAGACAAACTGCCCCAGTATTTACAAGATGCCGATCGCATTTACTATCACTTAGGACGCGATCGCGATTTTAACGATAAAATTTTACAACTCTGGCAGCGATTCTTGCAGCAATATCCCAAACGCGGTCAAGGTCCAATGGCAATGGAAGATCCATCTCCCATTGTTTTTGGCATGAGGTCGATCAAAAGCGATGCAGAAATTGCCATGATGCGCCAAGCCGCGAATATTGCTGCCGAGGCACACATTCACGCCCAAAATATCGCCCAACCTGGCATGTACGAATACCAGGTACAGGCAGATATGGAACAAATTTTCCGCCGCCACGGGGCTTTGGGTCCGGCTTATCCTTCTATTGTGGCTTCTGGGGAAAATGCGTGCATTCTTCACTACGTTGAAAACCAACGTCAAATGCAAGCTGGGGATTTGTTACTCATTGACGCCGGTTGTTCTTACGGGTATTACAATTCCGATATTACCAGGACGTTTCCCATTAGCGGTGAGTTTACCCCGGAACAAAAAGCCATTTACGATATTGTTTTAGATGCGCAACAAGCGGCTTTCGAGCAAGTGCAACCGGGTAATGCTTACAATCTCCACCACGATGCTGCCGTACAAGTTATTGTTAGCGGCTTGGTGGATTTAGGATTGTTGGTGGGAGATGTGGACGAACTCATCGAACAGGAAAAATACAAACCCTTCTTTATGCATCGTACCGGTCATTGGCTGGGGTTGGATGTCCATGATGTGGGTTTATATAAATATGGCGATGATTCTTGGCAAACGTTGCAACCCAATCAAGTGCTAACGGTGGAACCAGGAATTTATATTTCTCCTCATATCGAACTGGCGGAAGACCAACCCGAAGTTAGCGATCGCTTTCGTGGCATTGGCGTTCGTATCGAAGACGATGTTTTGGTTACGCCAGAGGGTCACGAAATTTTGACCGCAGCCGTTCCCAAATAACCCGATTAAGATAGCACGACCTGGGAGAAACGATTTGTATCGGGAGCAACCTTTTTTCTTGTTTTCTATTTCCTGGCTTTTTCTGTGGCATCTACCGTGGCTGAGAAGGGAAACCAGAGGCTGCATTGCCCCGAACCCATCTGGGAAAAAATCTCCCCAAAAAGAGACAGCCATCCCTACACCGAAGATGTCAAAATAGAAAGGACAGAGAAACTTTGTTTGGACCCCCACCGAGGGTCTTTGTTTTCGCTGTAGATAGGTATTATTTATAGAAAATCCATGCCTGCTTCCCCACAATTCCTAACAGGAAACGAAATCAGACAAAAATTCCTAGATTTCTACGCCAAAAAAGGACACCACGTCCTCGAAAGTGCGTCCCTCATTCCCGACGATCCCACCGTTTTGCTAACCATCGCCGGGATGCTGCCGTTTAAACCAATTTTTCTGGGACAGGAACCGGCGAAATACGACCGCGCCACTACTTCCCAAAAATGCATCCGTACCAACGATATCGAAAATGTGGGTCGTACGGCCAGACACCATACATTTTTTGAAATGTTGGGCAATTTTAGCTTTGGCGATTATTTTAAGAAAGAAGCGATCGCTTGGGCTTGGGAATTGTCCACAGAATGGTTTGGTCTGCCCAAAGAACGTCTGTTTGCTACCGTCTATCAAGACGATGAAGATGCGTTTGCTATTTGGCGCGATGACATTGGCTTGCCTACCCAACGCATTATTCGCATGGGAGAAGAGGATAATTTCTGGGCTGCTGGTCCCACTGGTCCTTGCGGTCCTTGTTCGGAACTATATTACGACCTCCATCCCGATTTAGGCGATGAAGATTTTGACATTGAAGACGATTCCCGGTTTATCGAGTTCTACAATTTGGTTTTCATGGAATACAACCGGGATGGGGAAGGCCATCTGTCGCCTTTGCAAAAACAAAACATCGATACGGGGATGGGATTGGAACGCATGGCGCAAATCCTGCAACAGGTTCCCAACAACTACGAAACCGATTTAATCTTCCCCATCATTCAAAAGGCGGCAGAGATTGCAGAAATTCAGTACGATCGCACCAGCGATGCCAATCGGGTTTCTTTGAAAGTCATTGGCGACCACGTACGTGCGGTGGTTCACTTGATTGCCGATGGGGTAACCGCATCGAACATCGGTCGCGGCTACGTGTTGCGGCGGTTGATTCGTCGGGTGGTTCGCCACGGCAAATCCATTGGCATTAGCCGACCCTTTCTGGAGGATGTAGCAGAAATTGCGATCGCGCTTTCGGAAGGTGCTTATCCCCACGTTCGAGAACGAGAAAGAGCGATTAAAGATGAGTTGAGTCGCGAAGAAACCCGCTTTCTGGAAACTCTGGAACGCGGCGAGAAGATGCTGGCGGAGGTTATCGAACGGTCGCAAGGGGAAATTTCTGGTGTCGATGCGTTTGTTCTGTACGACACCTACGGATTTCCCTTAGAACTGACCCAGGAAATGGCTGCCGAGTACGGGTTGACGGTGAACCAAGAGCAGTTTGAAGCGGAAATGGAAAAACAAAGACAGCGATCGCAAGCTGCTCACGAAACCATTGACCTGACCGTACAAGGTAGCATTGAGAAGTTAGCCAGCCAAATCCATGCGACGGAGTTTACTGGTTACGACCATCTTGCCTACGATGCCAAAGTGGAAGCGGTGTTGGTAGACGGTCGTTCTACGGAGAAAGCGGCTGCTGGCGACCAAGTGCAAGTGGTTTTGGACAGAACGCCATTTTACGCCGAATCTGGGGGTCAAATCGGCGATCGCGGTTACCTCAGCGGCGAGGATTTGGTGGTTCGTGTGGAAGATGTACAGCAGGAAGGTCACGTTTTCGTTCACTTCGGTCGCATAGAACGAGGAACCCTGCAACCGGGAGATACGGTCAACGCGCAAATCGACCGCGCCTGCCGCCGTCGCGCTGCTGCTCACCATACGGCTACTCACTTGTTGCAAGCAGCGTTGAAGAAGTTGGTAGACGAATCAGTTTCCCAGGCAGGGTCGTTGGTGGCTTTCGACCGGCTGCGGTTTGATTTTAATTGTCCGCGCCAGCTTACATCGGAGGATTTGGAGCAAATTGAAAGTCAAATCAATCTCTGGATTGCGGAAGCTCACGATACCCAGTCGGCGGTGATGCCGTTTGATGAGGCGAAGGCTAAAGGCGCGATCGCTATGTTTGGGGAAAAATACGGTTCCGAGGTCCGGGTGATTGATGTTCCCGGGGTGTCTATGGAACTGTGTGGCGGTACCCACGTAAAGAATACTGCGGAGATTGGTCTGTTTAAGATTATCTCGGAAACCGGGATTTCCTCAGGTGTGCGTCGCATTGAGGCGGTTGCCGGTCCGGCGGTGTTGGAATATCTCAACGTTCGCGATGGGATTGTGCGATCGCTGGGAGAACAGTTTAAGGCACAACCGGAGGAAATTTTGCCTCGGGTAAGCAATTTGCAGAAAGAGTTGAAGGAAACCCGTGAGGAACTAGAAGACACCAAAGCCGAATTAGCGATCGCCAAATCCGACCAGTTAGCCAACGAAGCGGAAACCGTCGGCGATTTCCAAGTTTTGGTTTCCTCCTTAGAAGGAGCCGACCCCGAATCCCTCAAACAAGCAGCAACTCGCTTGCAGCAAAAACTCGGCAAAGCTGCGGTCATTTTGGGTTCGGTTCCCACAGAAGGCAAAGTAAGTTTGGTAGCGGCTTTCTCTGAGGAAGTCAACCAAAAAGGTCTGCAAGCCGGCAAATTTATCGGCGGCATCGCCAAAATCTGCGGTGGTGGCGGCGGCGGTCGTCCCAATGTAGCACAAGCTGGCGGTCGCGAAACAGATAAGTTGCCGGAGGCGTTAGAAACAGCGAAAAAGCAACTTCAAGAATCTTTGCAATAAACATTTTGGGTGGGGGAACTTCCCACCCTTTTTTTAGGGATATGGAACCACAAAGCTTTTATAGCTGGGCAATGTTTATTGATATAAATTGCACTTAGTATTATCTCCCACACTCCCACGCTCCCACGCTCGGTACGCTCCCACACTAAACCTGCGGACCTTTTTCCCTAGATTGCCATTTATTCTCCGGCACATCTGGCGCTTCTTGTTGTTGTTTCCATGAATAGCCTTGTCGTTCCAATTGGTCGATAAAATGGTGGGATTTGGAATTTTGGGATGTAGTGGGAGAAGCTTGTTTTTGCGCTTGTTTTCTTTGTTTCTTTAACTTGGCTTTCTTTCCCATACAGTTCCTCCGAATAAATTTTCAACAAAAAGAAACGATGGACATAACAAAAGGGAAACCTTGAATTTTCATTTCGGTAGGGGCGCTTCGCGAAGTATCCCTACACAATTGCATTGTATACAATCTAGATGAAAATGCTATAGCTGTATTGCTATGACTACGAACCCCTCTGTTCGCATACTATCGCTTGCCGATTTTCTAGCTCAACCCGATATCGAATCTTCGCCAGCTTGGGAATTTCTAGCTGGAAAAGCCGTCCAAAAACCCATGCCAACTCTGTTTCACTCGCGGCTACAGCGCAATCTTGTTAATTATATCAGCGATCGCACCGAACAGTTTGAAGCCATACAAGAACTACGCTGTATTGTACCACCTTATTCGCCCGTGCCGGATATTGCCATTGTCGATCGCGATCGCTTGCCTGCAGAAGACCAACCATTCAATGGCGCACCGGATTGGTTGGTAGAAATCGGCTCTCGCAACCAAAGTCGTATCACCTTACAAACAAAAATTTTGCACTGCCTCAGTAACGGAACGCAACTTGCCTGGTTCATCGATACGACAAGAGAGCGAATTTGGGTTTGGCAAGGAGATGACCTGCCAATGGTTTGTTCCAGAACAGATCCATTGCCAGATTTAAATATTCAACCGCAACTCACTGTAGAATCGGTTGTCGCAATGGTTCAACAACGATAAATGTTTTTTTCGATACTGGCTCTTAAGATTTGTAGGTTTCTCTATCTTCAATAATATTGGAATTTGCTAAGATAGTATTACCTTGTTACAAAAATTGCCTATTTTCCCGATTTTCCCTTTGTACAGCGAAAACCAAAGAAGAAATATTGAACATTCATTTTTATGTATAAATCTTTAAATTTACACAACCGTCCCTACAAAGTCATTACAGCTATTGGCAATAACGATCGCGACTTGCCAGAAGCTGCACGTCAAGCCAAATACGACAAAATGTTGGCTTCTCCCTATGGTTTCTATCGAGGAACGAATTATTTATTTTGGGAAGATTTCTACAACGACTGGCGTTTGAGTTTGTTTGGCGGTACGCCGTTTACCCAAACTTGGTTGCAAGGAGACGCGCATATTTATAATTTAGGTGCTTTTGCCAACCACTACGGTGAAGTTATCTACGGGTTGGATGATTTTGACGATGGCATTGTGGGAGATTACCAGTACGATTTGTGGCGTATGGCGATTAGCATTGTTTTGGATGGCAGAGAAAACAAGAATTTAGATGAAAAAGATATTGCCAAGGCAGTGAAAGAGTTTGCGAAATCTTATTTGGCGACGATTACCCACTATACACCAGACGAAGACAACCGGGAAATTCATTTTACTAAGGAAAATACTTCTGGGATGTTGCAAGAGTTTCTAGAAAAGGTGGAAAAAAAGGAAACCCGCCAGAAAATGCTGGAAAAATGGACGACATTTGACGAACGAGGTTGCCGAGTTTTCGATTGCGATTTGCAGAAACTCACAGCGGTGACGCCGGAGACGGAAAGTTCGTTTTACGATGCTTTGGATACCTATCGCCAAACGATTTGCACTCATAAGGCTTATGAAGAGGATAGTCATTTTCAAATTAAAGATGTTGCCAAACGACTTTATGCAGGTACTGGGTCTTTGGGAACGCCGCGTTACTACGTTCTCATTGAAGGGGATGAAGCCACTGCCCACGACGATATTATTTTAGATGTGAAAAAGCAAGCACGACCGGCTGCCTACCAGCAAATGAATGCAGAGGAACAGGAAGCCTACCATCGGGTATTTTTGCATGAAGGGATGCGCCATGCTACGGCGTTTCAAGCGATCGCGGAACATCCAGACAGCTATTTGGGTTGGATGAATTTGCCGGATGGGGTATATTCGGTACGGGAGCGATCGCCTTTTAAAGAAGATTTTCCCACGCACAAAATTAAAAAAGGGAAACAGTTGCGCGAGGTAGCCGGTCAG
>NZ_LNDC01000170.1 GCF_001870905.1 Geitlerinema sp. PCC 9228 | reverse complement strand
TATAGGCGACTAAAGTCGCCGTCCGTTTTTCCTCCCTGCGCTAAAGCGACAGGGCTTCTAAACGTATCGAGGTATTTTCCGTGATTTTTCCATCCCAAATGAATTTTGCGATCGCACAGGCACTGGTACCGGCAGCAGAAGGATACACCACAGTTGATGTGGGTATCGAAGCAGATAAAATTGCCAGCATAGGCAGCCAGGGCCCCCCTCCCACGGCCACCCAAACCACCAACGCCCAGAACCAGCTGCTGCTGCCCGGTTTTGTTAACGCCCATACCCACTCTTCCGAAATTTGGCAGCGGGGCACGATCCCCCCCTATCCCTTGGAATTGTGGATTGCCGAATTGCACGAATTTTCACCGCCCGACCCGGAACAAATTTATTTGGGGGCTTTGGCAACGGCGGTGGAAACTTTGCTGTCGGGGGGAACCACGGTCGTCGACCATTTGGTTTTAATTCCGGGAAAAGAAATAGAAACGGTAGAAGCGGCGGTGCGTGCCTATCAAGAAATTGGCATTCGTGCGTTTGTCGGTCCTTTAATTCAAGACCAATCCCTGGAAACGGGGATGCCTTCGGGGGATTCCCCAACCACATCCGGGGATTACTATACTAGTACCGAAGAAATTTTGGCGATGATGGGGCAGGTGGTGGAACGGTTTCACCAACCGGAAGCCGGCCTTCACGTGATGGTGGCTCCTACGGGGGGTCAGCTTTGTTCCGACGCACTGTTTGCCGGTTGTATGGAATTGAGCGATCGCTTTGACCTATGCCGCCACGCCCATTTGTTGGAAACCAAAGCCCAAAAAATGCTGGCTTGGGAAAAATACGGTTGCAGTGCTGTAGAACACTTGCAGCGTTTGGGATATCTCAGCGAGCGCACTTCCTTAGCCCATTGTATCTGGTTGGATGAAAGCGATCGGCAAATTCTCGCCGACCATCGCTGTACCGTCGTCCACAATCCCCTCAGCAATTTACGCCTGGGCAGCGGTATTGCCCCCATTTTGCACTACCGACAGCTGGGAGTCAACGTGGCATTTGGTTGCGACGGGGCAGCCAGCAACGACGCCCAAGATTTGCTAGAAGCCATCAAAGTTGGGTCCTTGCTGCACAACACCACCGATTTCGACTATCGCAACTGGATCCATCCCCGGGAAGCCGTGGAAATGGCAGCTTTGGGTGGAGCGAAAGGATTGAACCTGGCGGGAGAACTGGGAACCCTAGAAACGGGCAAACAAGCTGATTTGGTGCTGTACGATTTAACCAATCTTTCCCTACTGCCGCGTACCGATCCCATTGGTTTGCTGGTGATGGGTCGCCCTTCCCAAGCCGTGAATGCTGCTTGGGTCAACGGTCGTCAAATCGTCGCCAACGGTCAAGTTACCACTATTGATGTGGATACTCTGCGTCAGGAACTCTTTGCCCGCAGCCAGTGGCAAGTTAACCGCCAATCGGAAAACGTACGTCAATTGGAAGCCCCCTATCGGCGCGTGATGGGCTTGTCGGAATAGTTTTTCCGGAAGCAGGGGCGACAACCAGAAATGGTAGGTTTCCGTCTTTTATCCCCCGATCGGAAATCCGATATTGCTCAATCACAAACATAACCCGAACCGTCCCCGCTTTACAAGGGGACAACAGGAGGGTCTGACCTGGTTGTACGATCGGGTCTTGCCAGTACGGATTTGGTATGAGTTTCAGATTTTCCTCTGCTCCTATGGGTCTAACCCCCCGATTTCCCTAAAAAAAGCACGTATGATGGTGGTAGCGAGATTGAGGGGAATCCGAACAACATGGTGCCCAAACTGCAGAAATGGCACTCCCTGACAACTCAGGCGTTTACCAACTTACGTACTTGGTTGACCGGCCATCCCTTGCCTCGGGTACGAGAGGGTGCCATCATTGCGATCGCGGCAGTCGGAATGACCGCCATTGTTCATGGGGTTCGCCACAGCGATGCTGCCGTTCGGTTGGAATTGATTGCTTATGACCAAATGGTGCGTTTGTCACCCGACGGCGGTATGGACGAACGGATTGTCATTGTGGGGATTACAGAAAATGATATTCGCCAGCAAGACGACTGGCCCCTCCGCGACCGGGTATTGGCACAATTGCTGCAACGTCTGCAAGCCCACAATCCCCGTACCATTGGCATCGATATTTACCGGGATATGCCCATGCAACCCGGTCACCAACAGCTGGTGGAACAGTTGCAGGCACCCAATGTGTTTGGCATTACCAATTTGGGTAACGGTGCGAACAATGGGGTGAAACCGCCGCCCAGCCTGCCATCGGAACGAGTGGGATTTAACGATGTGGTGTTGGATTTGGATGGGGTGGTCCGTCGTAATTTTCTCTCGTTTCAAACCAGCGATCGCCTGCTGTATTCTTTTTCCTTACGGTTGGCGTTGCATTACTTGCAAGACCAAGTGCCACCGCCGACTGGCAGCGAATCCAACCCTTCAGCCATTCGCTGGGGCGAAGCCACGTTTTTTCCCCTATCTGCTCAAGCAGGGGCTTACGAAAATTTGGACAATCGCGGCTATCAAATTTTATTGCAATATCGTACCAACGGTGCCCCAGGAAGAACAATTTCCCTACAGGATGCCCTCCATGGCAATTTCAATCCGGCTTGGATAGAAGACAAGATTGTGATTGTGGGTACGGTTGCCCCCAGCGGTCGCGATTTGTTTTTTACCCCCTACAGCGCTACCGAACAGGAACATCCCAAGATGCCGGGGGTCTACATCCACGCCCAAATGGTCAGTCAGTTGTTGAGCGTCGTTCGCGGGGAACAGCAATTATTCTGGTTTTGGCAGCCCTGGCAGGAGTTGGTTTGGATTTTGGTATGGGCTGGTTTAGGGGGGATTTTGGCTTGCTGGTGCAACCATCCTTTAGCGATCGCTATTTCGGAAGTAAGTGCGATCGCGGTGTTGTGGGCAATTGGGTTTGGTCTTTTCTTGCATCAGGGATGGGTTCCTTTGGTAGCACCCACGGCTGTTATTATCCTCAGCGGTGGCATTGTCGTTGCCAGCCAAGCCTATCAATCCCGACAGCAGGAACAAATGGTGATGAAGCTGCTGGGGCAAAATGTTTCCCAACAGGTGGCGTTGGCTTTATGGAAGAATCGAGATTACTTGCTAAAATCTGGCAAAATGCCGGGGCAAAAGCTGATAGCTACCATTTTATTTGCTGATATCAAAAATTTTAGTACGACTTCCGAGCAAATGCCCCCAGAAAAGTTAATGGATTGGTTGAATGAATATCTGGCGGCAATGGCAGAACAAGTTCAAGTTCACCACGGAATCATTAATAAATTTACGGGAGACGGGCTGATGGCGGTGTTTGGGGTGCCCGTTCCCCGCCATACTGATGAGGAAATTGCGGCAGATGCGCAAGCTGCGGTATCCTGTGCGTTAGCTATTCGCGATCGCGTGGCCGGTCTCAATCATCAATCCCAACGGAAAGACTTGCCTCCAGTACAAGTGCGCATCGGCATTTTTACCGGACCGGTGGTGGTGGGCAGTTTGGGTAGTAAGCAGCGTTTGGAATATGGCGTGATTGGTGATAGCGTCAATATTGCTTCCCGTTTGGAAAGTTGCGAAAAACACTGCCAACCCAGCGATTGCCGCATTCTCACCGCCGCCGCTACCCAACAGTACCTCGGCGATCGCTTTCAGGTAGAATCTTGGGGAGCGATCGCGTTAAAAGGCAAACATCAGGTAGTTGACGTATATCGAATCATTGATTGGAATTTCTAACAATCCATACTCCCCTACAAAAAAAGAAGAGGGGGACTGCAGGAGAAAAGCGATCGCAATTTTTCTATGAGATCCACTTGAATAGATTGAATTGCCTTCACCCTCCCCGGCTACAATCCCCTGAGCTCTCACCTTGGGTCGCCGTTCTCCTTAGAAAGAGGGAAAATAAAGGGTTACAAAAATAAGTCTATAGCGGAATTTTTTTCTTATACTTTTTCTAAAAAATAATGATTTTCTGGAAGTTTCTCATTGCCCTTTTATACGAAATATGAAATCCGACTTATACCATTTTTTTAAAATATGCAATAGATAATAGAGGTTTTGTAGGGGCGCAACGCGTGAGCGCCCCTACCAGGGCAATTGAGAAATTCCAGACAATCGTTGTTTTTCAGAAATGGTATTACATACACCCACAAAAAAATGTAGGGGTAGTGCCCCCGTACCTACCCCTACAAGAAAGCAATTACGGGGAATTTCCCCTACAAAAAGATTGTGGTTTCCCTATGTTGGATTTGGTATTAGACCAAGATCGTATTTTCTTAATAATTTGCCAGGGATAAGAGAGGCATTTTTGTAGGGGCGTTCACGCTTTACACCCCGATCGAGAAATTTAGAAAATTTCAGAAAATTATTGTTTTTCAGAAATGGGATTAGCAATAGGACAACTCCAGTTCGTTTTTTCTTATTCTTCCCCTTATTCTTCTCCTTCGCCTTCCTCATTTTCAGATTCCGGCGAATCTTCCATTTCTTGGGTGGTTTCCGAGGTTTCCCCTTCTTCTGACTCCGGCGTTTCCTCCGTTTCCGATGCCGAACCCGATTCTAACTCTGCCAAAGCCGCTTCTGCTTGTTTTACCCCTTCTTCATTACCCGCTTCTTCGTAAAGCGTTTTCGCCTTTCTCAGAGCTGCTTTGGCTTCTTCCGTGCGCCGGCGTTCTAGTAAGGCTTGTCCCAGATTGTAATGAGCATCTGCATTGTCTGGTGCCATTTCAATTAAACGCCGGTAAGCCACAATGGCACGAATGTATTGTTCTTTTTGTAAATATAGTTTACCAATGGCAGTTTGTGCCTGTACCAAATTCGGTTGGACGGAAACGGCTTGCCGATAAGCTTCAATGGCGCGATCGGGACGTTCCTGTTGCTCCCACAGGCGACCAATTTGGTAATAAATTTGGCCGTTGTTTGGTTCCAAGTCTGACGCTTGTTGGAATGACATCAAAGCTGCCTCGTAATTACCCGAATTCAACCAAGCTAAGCCCAGATTTAAGTGGGTGCTTGCCCGTTGGGGGGCCAGGTTGGCTGCATTTTGTAACGGTCGCACCGCCTCTTCCGGTTTCCCTTGCTGTAGCAGAGTGGCACCGATGGATTCGTAGGCTCTAGCGTTGTTGTCATCGAGGGCAACTACTTCCCGAAACGCCTGCAAAGCTCCTTCGTAGTCCTGCTGGCGCATGAGAACCACCCCAAGACCCAAATAAGCATTTTCCATCAGCTGGGCGTTGCTGTCGCTGCTTTCACCTGCTGTTGCCTGTTCCTGCTGGATTTGGATAACTTGCTGGTAGGCGGCGGCAGCGCGTTGGTTGTCGCGCATTTGTGCCAGGGCAAAACCCATCGCATAGTGGAAATTGGCGTTGTTGGGTTCCAGCTCGATCGCTTGTTCGTAAGCTTCTACGGCATTTTCATAGTTTTCCTGGCGGGTATAAATATAACCAATTCCGGAGAAAATCCGGGGATTTTCTTTATCGAGGTTGGCAGCCTGCTTGTACAGCTGCAAGGCTTCCTGCAGTTTACCCGACTCGAACAATTTTCGGCCTTCCCGTAACAGGTCGGCCAGTTCGGCAGTTTGGCTGCGATCGCTGCCGGTAGCATTTTGGGTGAGTTGCCAATTGGGAGCTATGAAGCCAGGGGTCGCGGTGGCTACCCCCGACCAGGTGGTGGCAAACCATAGGGAGAATGTGAGGAGGAGTTGTTTGTTCACGGTTCCAAATTTTACTCGATTTGCAACTTTGGGCGAACCAATTTCGTTTACACTGAAGGAAAGTACTTGGGCTGAGTTTCGTCGAAGCATCCGTTCAGCAATAGGACTAGGGAGTATCAGCGGCTGATATGCAGCCTGGGGAAGGAAACGGAACCATCCGCTCTTGCCAAGCTAGCTCCCCACTGATAACCACCTTTTCTCAAAGATGGTTGCTTTTTCGGGATGTCTGGCGAGAATTCCTCTGGCTACGAACGGTGGTTCGACGGCGCTCGCCGCAAGCAGCATTGGTTGGTTTTCCTCGCAGGAGGTACAATTTTATGATTTTATCAACAACTGACGTTCTTCAAGACAGAGCCGTAGAAGAATATCTCGGCGTGGTTTCTGCTGAGGTGGTCTATGGCGGCAATGCCTTGCGGGATTGGTTTGCTGGGTTTCGCGACTTTTTCGGCGGTCGCACCGGTAGCTACGAAAATCTTTTCCAAAAAGGGCACCAGCAGGTTTTGGCAGAATTGCAAGAACGTGCTGAAGAACTCGATGCCAATGCGGTGGTGGGTATTCAGATCGATACGGGTACCATTAACGTGGACGAAAAAGGATCCATGATGGTGATTACAGGGGTTGGTACGGCGGTGCGCGTGGCAGAATAGCATCGGACACTGGCTAGAGAGGAAAAAGATTGCTAACATCCAAACCTTTGTCTGTATGGTGCCTCGGATGCCTGGGTGGATCGATCGCGATTTGGTTGGGGTTGGTTGGCGCTGCGAGCGCTTCTCCCTTCCCCACAACGCCACCATCCCCGTGGATGGCACAATCCCATGCCAGCCAGGAAACTTCCCCAAACCAAAACCGACGTTTAGCGGTAAGTTTGGTGCAACAGGGAATCGAACAGGCGCGTCGGGAAAACTACGATCGGGCGATCGCGAAATTGCGTGCGGCAACGGAAACCCTTCCCGATTGGGCGGGTGCCCATTACAATTTAGGGGTAGCCTTGGGATTGGCGGGAGATTGGCCAGGGGCTATTGATAGCTATACCCGTGCCATCGAACTCAACGACCGACTGGTAGCCGCCTACGTAAACCGCGGTTTGGCGAAAGCCAGTCGGGGAGACTTTG
Source organism: Geitlerinema sp. PCC 9228 (assembly GCF_001870905.1). Classification (NCBI taxonomy): domain Bacteria; kingdom Bacillati; phylum Cyanobacteriota; class Cyanophyceae; order Geitlerinematales; family Geitlerinemataceae; genus Geitlerinema; species Geitlerinema sp. PCC 9228. The sequence goes on along the minus strand of NZ_LNDC01000170.1, from coordinate 2,909 downwards.
CTAGTGCCATTGCCGATTACGACGAAGCCATTGACTTGGATCGCGATCGCGTTTTGGCTTATTACAATCGCGGCGTCGCCAAAGCTGCCTTAGCCAGACGCACCCCCCAAAAGGCCGAATCTTTGTGGCAAGCAGCGATCGAAAATTACAGCCAAGCCATCAAACGAGATACCACTCTGACAGATGCCTACATGAATCGTGGTGTTGCCTATTTTTACCTGCGGGAATATGTCGAAGCCATTGCCGATTACACCTCGGTGATTTTTCGCAATCCCCAATCCATAGATGCTTACTACAATCGGGGATTGACCTATGTTACCTTGGGGTGGCGGCAAGAAGCGATCGCCGATTTTCGCCAAGCCTCCCAACTGGCACTGCAAGCCAACCAACCGTCTCGCTACCGGCAATTGCTGCAACAGTTGCGATCGCTGGTGCAATCTCAACCAGAAAATGAGGGGGAAAACCAGTTACAATGAAAACAAATTTCCGGTTTTCCCCGACTGCCAATTGGAGAAAACGGTATGGGCAACGATCTCAGAACCAAAATTCATCGATTGGTGGATGCTATTTCCGACGAACGACTGGCCATTCTCCTCCCGCATTTAGAAGAAATTACTTGCGATGTCTGGATGTTAAGCCAGATTGAAGCAGCACAACAACGCCTGCGACCGGGGGATACCCTCACTTGCGAGGAAGCCATGCAGTTTTTGCAGCAGCCACCGGAAAAAATTCACTGGTAATTCCCCACCTCGCCGCTCTCTTTTCCCGCCTATTTCTGTGAGAACCACCCGTTTTTTATTTGTTTCCGTGACTTTAGAAATCCGCTACACCAGGTCGTTTCTGTTGGATTTGTTTGCCATTCGCCAACAAGATGAAACCACCTACAAACAACTCGTGTCGGTTTTGTTTGTAAAGCTGCCAAAACGCGATCGCTTGCGGGGATTGCCCCAACTGCGGCAAATTGATACCAACGGGATGTTTTATCGGTTTACCCTAGATGGCTACGTGGTGGGAACGGAAATGGTGGGGGAAATTGTCAAATTGGTGCGCATTTTACCCAAACCCCCGTCGGAAAAACTCTACGGCGAATCTTCAGAAACCTTACATAATCGCTAACCATCTGCGGCTAACCGCTATAGGATGGAAGAGTAGGAAAGCATTTATCTATGGAGGCGGTTTTTTGTATGGATGCAGCAGCACTCTGGAAACGCTATCAAGATTGGCTCTACTATCACCACCAATTGCAATTTTACGTCGATATCAGCAGAATTCCCTTTGACGAAAGTTTTGTGGAGTCTTTGCATCCCAAATTCGACCGTGCATTTCGGGATATGGAAGCTTTGGAAGGCGGTGCGATCGCCAATCCCGATGAAAATCGTATGGTGGGTCACTACTGGTTACGAGACCCAGAACTGGCACCCGATAACGAACTCAAACAGGAAGTTACCCAAACCCTAGACAAAATTAAAAATTTTGCCAGCGAAGTGCGTAGCGGAAAAATTCGTCCTCCCCAAGCCGATCGATTTACCGATATTATCTCCATTGGCATTGGTGGATCGGCGTTAGGACCCCAATTTGTGGCGCAAGCCTTGGCACCAGAAAATCCGCCTCTCAATATTCATTTTATCGACAATACCGACCCCGCCGGTATCGATCGCTTGTTACACCAACTTGGCGATCGCTTGGCGAGTTCCTTGGCGATCGTGATTTCCAAATCCGGCGGCACGCCAGAAACCCGCAACGGCATGGTAGAGGTGCAGCAGGCGTTCGCAGCCAAAAATCTGGATTTCCCCAAACACGCGATCGCGGTCACCGGCTACGGCAGCAAACTAGAACAACAAGCCACCGCCGAAGGTTGGCTGGCAACCTTTCCCATGCACGATTGGATTGGCGGTCGCACTTCCGAAATGTCGGCAGTTGGCTTGCTACCAGCGGCTTTGCAAGGCATCGACATCCAGGAAATGCTCCTCGGTGCCAAACACATGGATGAAGCCACCCGCCAACCCAACCTTAAAAACAATCCCGCGGCCTTGCTCGCCATGGCTTGGTATTTTGAAGGCAACGGTCGGGGAGAAAAAGATATGGTGGTGCTTCCTTACAAAGACAGCCTGCTGTTATTTAGCCGTTACTTGCAGCAGCTGATTATGGAATCTTTGGGTAAAGAAAAAGACCTCGATGGCAATACCGTGCATCAAGGCATCGCCGTTTATGGTAATAAAGGCACCACCGACCAACACGCTTACGTGCAGCAATTGCGCGAAGGGGTCCCCAACTTTTTTGTTACCTTTATTGAAGTGCTCCAAGACCGCAAAGGGGAGTCTCCGGAAGTAGAACCCCAAGTGACTTCTGGAGATTACCTATCGGGATTGATGCAGGGAACCCGCAAGGCACTTTACGAAAACCAACGCCATTCCCTTACCGTGACGATTCCCGGGGTGACACCACGTACGGTGGGTGCTTTAATTGCTCTGTACGAACGTGCGGTGGGATTGTACGCTTCTTTGGTGAATGTGAATGCCTACCACCAACCCGGGGTGGAAGCTGGCAAGAAAGCTGCGGCAGCTGTGTTGAAATTGCAACAGCAACTGTTGCAGGTGTTACAGCAGGAAAAAGCACCCTTGTCTTTGTCAGAGCTGGCTGACAAGATGGATGCTAGAGACGATATAGAATCTATCTATATGATTGTGCGCCACCTGCATGCCAACCAACGCTTTGGTATTTTGGTAGAAGGCGATTTCGGCAAACCCGATACGCTGAAAGTATCGATGTCATCGTAGGCGATCGTTTTTACTAGAGCCTTGGTGGTCTCGTTCGGTTTCTGAATGTTTGTCACTGACCCCGCGCTAAAGCGACGGGGCTTGGGAACAGCCAGGTTCCCGTAGTAGTGGCTAGACCAAGAGCCGATAGTA